>DATMKO010000433.1:0-3976 GCA_035571175.1 Steroidobacteraceae bacterium
CAAAGTCCGGTTCCTGAGGATTTCAGACAACTACTGCTGGCCCTGCGCGGCGATGCACGGGCAGCGGCAGCGCTGCAGCGCGCGCGGTGAGCTTAAGCTGGCTCAACATCGATTGGCCGGCGCCTCCCGGTGTTCGCGTGCTATCGAGCTTTCGCGGCGGCGGCGCGAGCGCCGCGCCCTACGTATCGCTAAACCTGGGCGATCGTGTGGGGGATCACCCTCAGGCCGTGGCGGACAATCGGCGGGCGCTGATCGCAGCAGCAGGACTGCCGGCAGAACCTGTATGGCTCGAGCAGGTGCATGGGGTGCATGTGGCTGATCTCGATGCGCCGGGCCCCTATGGTCCCGCGGATGCGGCGGTGACGCGGCGAGCAAAGCGCGTATGCGCAATTCTCACGGCCGACTGTCTACCCGTTGTTTTCGCGACCGAATCCGGCGATACGATTGCGGCGGCACATGCTGGCTGGCGCGGCCTGAGCGCGGGCGTGATCGAGGCCGCCGTGCAGGCCATCGGGGCCTCGCCGCAGCACCTTATCGTGTGGCTGGGGCCCGCCATTGGGCCGCAGCACTTCGAAGTGGGCGCGGAAGTGCGCCAGGCGTTCATAAGAGCGGATCCTGGTGATGTCGACGCCTTTGAGAAGAATGCTCAGGGGCGCTTCATGGCGGATCTCGCGTGGCTCGCGCGCCGGCGGCTAAAAAGGCTGGGGATCAGCCGCGTTCATGGCGGCGGGGAATGCACCTATGCTCGGGCGGACCGCTATTTTTCCCATCGGCGCGACGGGATTACCGGCCGGCAAGGCACCTTCATTTGGCGGGAATCATAGGCTAAGACAGTTGAATTGAGCGCCCGGCACCCCATTTCTTGAGGATTCTGGGAGTTTTCTCGAAGGAATACCTATGCGGATGGATAAGTTGACCACCAAATTCCAGGCGGCCCTGGCGGATGCCCAATCCCTCGCGGTGGGCCGCGACAACCAGTACATCGAGCCGGTGCACCTGATGGCGGCGCTGCTCGATCAACAAGGCGGTACTGCCCGGCCGCTGCTGGAGAAGGCGGGCGCTCAGGTCGCGAAATTGCGCTCGGATCTGGCAGGCGCATTGGATCGGGTCGCCACGGTCGAGGGATCGGGCGGCGAGGTGCTGCTCAGCAATGATCTGAACAAGCTCTTGAACGTCACCGACAAGCTCGCGCAGCAGCGCGGCGATCAGTTCATTTCCAGCGAACTTTTCGTACTGGCGGCCTGCGACGATCGCGGCGAGCTAGGCCGGATGTTGAAGGCAAATGGAGCCACGCGCTCCGCCCTGGAAAAGGCCATCGACGAGGTGCGCGGCGGCGCCAAGGTGGAGGATGCGGGCGCGGAGGAGAATCGTCAGGCGCTGGAAAAATACAGCATCGATCTGACCGAGCGCGCCACCCAGGGCAAGCTCGATCCGGTGATCGGGCGCGACGATGAAATTCGCCGCACCATCCAGGTTCTGCAGCGGCGCACCAAGAATAACCCGGTGCTCATAGGCGAGCCGGGCGTGGGCAAGACGGCGATCGTCGAGGGGTTGGCGCAGCGCATCGTCAACGGTGAAGTGCCGGAGGGCCTGCGCGACAAGCGCATTCTCGCGCTCGATATGGGCGCGCTGATCGCGGGCGCGAAATTTCGCGGTGAATTCGAGGAGCGCCTGAAGGCGGTGCTCACGGATCTGGCCAAGCAGGAAGGCCAGGTCATTTTATTCATCGACGAATTGCACACCATGGTCGGTGCCGGCAAGGCCGAGGGTGCGATGGACGCAGGCAATATGCTGAAGCCGGCATTGGCGCGCGGCGAGCTGCATTGCGTCGGCGCCACGACGCTGGATGAATATCGCAAGTACATCGAGAAAGATGCCGCACTCGAACGCCGCTTCCAGAAGGTACTGGTCGATGAGCCGTCGGTGGAAGACACCATCGCGATTTTGCGCGGCCTGAAAGAACGCTACGAAGTGCATCACGGCGTCGAGATCACCGATCCGGCCATCGTGGCGGCAGCGACGCTGTCGCATCGATACATTTCTGATCGGCAATTGCCGGACAAGGCCATCGATTTGATCGACGAGGCCGGTTCGCTCATACGCATGGAAATCGATTCGAAGCCCGAGGCGCTCGACAAACTCGACCGGCGCATCATCCAGCTCAAGATCGAGCGGGAGGCGCTCAAAAAAGAAACCGATGAGGCTTCCCGAAAGCGCTTGAGCACGCTGGAAGATGCCTTGAAAGCCTTGGAAAAGGAATACTCGGATCTCGAGGAAATCTGGAAGGCCGAGAAAGCCACGGTACAGGGGGCCGCCCACATCAAGGAAGAACTGGAGCGCGCCCGCCAGGACCTCGACACGGCGCGCCGCGCGCAGGATCTGGCACGCATGTCGGAACTACAGTACGGCCGCATCCCGGCGCTCGAGCAGCGCCTCGCCAAGGCCTTGGAAGTGGAGCAGAAGCCCAATCAGCTGGTGCGCAATTCGGTGACCGAAGCGGAAATCGCCGAGATTGTGTCGAAGTGGACCGGCATCCCGGTGTCGCGCATGCTCGAAGGCGAGCGCGACAAGCTGCTGCGCATGGAGGAGGTGCTCGGCAAACGCGTCGTGGGCCAGCAAGAAGCGGTGAAAGCGGTGGCCGACGCCATCCGCCGTTCACGCGCGGGTCTTTCGGACCCGCACCGGCCCAGCGGCTCGTTCATGTTCTTGGGACCCACCGGCGTCGGCAAGACCGAGCTGTGCAAGGCATTGGCGGAATTCTTGTTCGACACCGAGGATGCGCTGATACGCATCGACATGTCGGAGTTCATGGAGAAGCACTCGGTCGCACGCCTCATTGGGGCACCTCCGGGTTATGTCGGATACGAAGAGGGCGGCTACCTGACCGAGGCGGTGCGCCGCCGGCCCTACAGCGTGATCCTGCTCGATGAGATCGAGAAGGCACACCCCGATGTGTTCAATGTGCTGCTGCAGGTGTTGGACGATGGGCGCCTTACCGATGGCCAGGGCCGTACCGTGGACTTTCGCAACTGCGTCGTGATCATGACCTCGAACTTGGGATCCCAGGTGATTCAAGAGCTGTCGGGCGAGGCCAATTACGCCAAGATGAAAGAAGCGGTCATGCAGGTGGTTACCCAGCATTTTCGCCCGGAATTCATCAACCGCGTCGATGACATCGTCGTGTTCCACTCTCTCGGCCGCGAGCAGATCCGCTCCATCGTGGACATACAGTTGGGACGCTTGCGACAGCGGCTGGCGGAGCGCGATATCACTCTGCGCTTGGACGATGACGCGCGCGACAAGATCGGCGAGGCGGGGTTCGACACCGTGTACGGCGCCAGGCCATTGAAGCGCGCGATCCAATCGCAGATCGAAAATCCGCTGGCGCAGCAGATCTTGCAAGGCGAGTTCGTTGCCGGCGATCGCGTGGTCGCGAAACTGAAGCGCACGGGGTTGGTGTTCGAAAAAGAACGCCTGCATTGAGTTCAGCGCTGCGAGGAAGGAGCATCGCCGCTATACTTCGACGCGCCAAGTCCCTGTAGAGGAATTACATGCCTTTTTACGAGTATCAATGCAAGAGCTGCGGCCATGAGCTCGAGGCCATGCAGAAAGTCAGCGACTCGCCTCTGAAAAAATGTCCCGATTGCGGCAAGCCGCAGTTGGTGCGTTTGATGTCGGCGCCGGTGTTCCGGCTCAAGGGTGCGGGCTGGTACGAAACGGACTTCAAGGGCGATAAGGAGAACCAGCGCAATTTGGCCGACCGGCCGGAGGCTGATGCCCCGAAAGACGCGAAGGATGCGGTTGCGGCCACTGCGCCTACGGCCGCGGAGAACGGCAAGAGCACCGAGGCAAAGGCATCGGAGGCCGGATCCGGCGACGCAGCCTCCAAGGACAAGCCTGCGGACAAGCCGGCGGAGAAACCGGCGGATAAGCCGGCCGACAAAGCTGCGGGGGCCGCAGAGAAATCAGCGGCGAC
>DATMKO010000434.1:0-3084 GCA_035571175.1 Steroidobacteraceae bacterium
GTGTTCGTATCGCCGGAGGTGGACGATGACATCGACATCGAGATCAATCCCGCCGATCTGCGCACCGATGTCTACCGTTCGAGCGGCGCCGGCGGTCAACACGTGAACAAGACCGAATCCGCGGTGCGCATCACGCATATCCCGAGCGGCATCGTGGTGGCCTGCCAGGGTGAGCGCAGCCAGCACAAGAACCGCTCGACGGCGATGAAGCAGTTGAAGGCCAAACTTTACGAGCTTGAATTCAACAAGCGCAATGCGGCGGCCAAAGTGCTCGAGGATTCGAAATCAGACGTCAGCTGGGGTAACCAGATTCGCAGCTATGTTCTGGATCAGTCGCGCATCAAGGATTTGCGCACCGGCGTCGAGATTGGCAATACCACCGCCGTGCTCGACGGCGCGCTCGACGAATTCATGCAAGCCAGCCTGAAGCAGGGCCTGTAGCCGACCTATGAGCGAAGACGACGACAATCATTTGATCGCGGAGCGCCGCGCCAAGCTCGCGAGACTGCGGCAAGGCGGCAGCGCGTATCCAAACGGTTTCCGCCGCGACGCATTGGCGGCCGATCTCCTGACGGCGTATGGCGGCAAATCCACCGAGGCGATCGATGCGGCTGCGATTCGCATCAAAGTGGCCGGGCGCATGCGCGCCAAGCGCGTCATGGGCAAGGCGAGCTTCGCGAAGCTCGAGGATTCCAGCGGCGCCATTCAGATATTCCTGCAGCAGCAGGCGCTGGGGCCGGCTTACGATGAATTCAAGGGTTGGGACATCGGCGATGTGGTCGGCGCCGAGGGGACACTGTTTCGCACCAAAACCGGCGAGTTGTCGGTGCGCGCGGAGCGCATCACATTGCTCGCCAAGTCGTTGCGGCCGTTGCCCGACAAGTGGCACGGGATCGCCGATACGGAATTGCGTTATCGGCGCCGCTATGTCGATTTGATCGTGAACGAAGACAGCCGCCGCGTGTTCGAAATGCGTTCGGCGATCGTGCGCTACTTGCGGGCGTTTCTCGACTCGCGCGGTTTTCTTGAGGTGGAAACGCCGATGCTGCATCCGATTCCGGGCGGCGCCGCGGCACGTCCCTTCAGGACCCACCACAACGCGCTCGACATAGACATGTTTTTGCGCATTGCTCCCGAGCTCTACTTGAAGCGGCTCACCGTGGGCGGCTTCGAGCGGGTCTATGAGATCAACAGAAATTTCCGCAATGAGGGCGTATCGACGCAGCACAATCCCGAGTTCACCATGCTGGAGCTGTACCAGGCGTATGCCGACTACACCGACCTCATGGAGCTGATAGAAACGCTGTTCCAAAATCTCGCCGATACCCTGCTCGGATCCCGCCAGCTCATCTATCAAGGCACCGAGTTCGATTTGTCGAAAAGCTTTGCGCGCATGAGCATCGAGGACATCATTCTGGCAAACAACCCCGACTTGGATCCGATGTCGCTGCGCGATACGCCGTATTTGCGGCGGGTATGCGAGCAGATGAAGATTCCCTACAAGGCGGCCGATGGTCCGGGAAAACTTCAGATCGAGATATTCGAGAGGACCGGTGAACATACGCTTATTCAGCCCACCTTCGCCTATGCCTACCCCGCCGAAGTATCGCCTTTGTCGCGGCGCAATGATCAGGATCCCTTTATCACGGATCGCTGGGAATTCTTCATCGGCGGCCGCGAGTTGGCCAATGGATTTTCAGAGTTGAATGATCCGGAAGATCAGGCGCAGCGCTTCAAAGACCAGGTCATGCGCAAGGACGCCGGTGATGAGGAAGCCATGTACTACGACGCCGACTACATTCGGGCGCTGGAGTACGGCATGCCGCCCGCTGCCGGCCTGGGGTTGGGCGTCGATCGCCTGGTGATGCTATATACGAATTCCCCTTCCATACGCGATGTGTTGTTGTTCCCGCACATGCGGCCGGAGTTTTGAACCGAGCCTCGGCCCCATGCTCAGCGAACTCGATGTCCTCAAGTTAGTAAGCGAACGACTCAGCAACAATCGATTTCAATTCATGCTGACTGGCTCATTTGCGCTTGCCTACTACGCTACCCCGCGCATGACTCGTGATTTGGACATCGTGGTCGACTTGCGCGAAACTGATGTTGAGCGGCTGGCCGGTGTATTTCTGACGGATTTTTACTTGGATCCTGACGACGCGCGCGCGGCGGTGGTCGCACAGCGGATGTTCAATCTCATGCATCTTGAGACCGGTATCAAAGTTGATTTCATTGTTCGCAAAGGGACTAAGTATCGCAAGATGGAGTTTTTGCGCCGGCGCGCCGTTAGCTTCAGCGGCGTGGAAACCTTCATCGTCAGCCGCGAGGATTTGATTTTATCGAAGCTGGTGTGGGCGGCGGAAACCAACTCGGAAATGCAGCTTCGCGATATCAAGTCGCTGGTTCATGAGTCCCTGGACCAGGTGTATCTTAGGCACTGGGCACCATCGCTGGGCGTGGCCACGACCCTCGAGAAGGTTTTGACATGAGCGATACTTTGGCGAAATTCGCGGCTCTTGTGAGCGAGCGGCATGCACAGATGTCCGCCGATGAACGCATGCAAATCGCTTCGGACATGTTCGACACCGCGCGCAAGATCATTGAATCATCGCTGCCCGGGAATCTGTCGCGAAGGGCTAGAAGACTTGCGGTCGCGAGGCGGCTGTACAACGACGAACTGCCAGAGGCCGCTTTGCGCGCGCATGCCGACTGGGAGAGCGGCCAATAAACGCGCCGAGAAATTAACTAGACGGGCGGCGTGTGCGGGTAGGGCAACGGCAACTCGGTTGCTGCCACCGCGGGTCCCGCCGACAGGTCGCCGCCGGCCGAATCGATCGACAGCACCGCCAGGGCCTCGACGCGTCCGCCGCTGTCAATCACCTCGGTCAAGCGACCCTGGCGGCCGTCGGACAAATGCAACGCTTGACCCACGGTCCAGTTCCCCGCGGGCAGCAGCAGCCGGAACAGCCGGCGCTTGATCCTGCCCAAGTGCTGAGTACGCGCGATGATTTCCTGACCGGTGTAGCAACCCTTGGTAAAGCTGATCCCGTCCAACAGATCGAGATTCAGCATCTGTGCGACGAA
>DATMKO010000435.1:0-9294 GCA_035571175.1 Steroidobacteraceae bacterium
CACGAACGTCGCGATCGCCGGTCATGTCGATATGAAGCTGTGGGCCGCAACCGACGGACTCGACACCGACTTCATGGTCAAGCTGGTTGATGTCTACCCCGACGGCTACGAGCAGATCATCCTCGATAATCCGATCCGGACCCGCTACCGCAACGGCCGCGATCCCGACGATGTGGCGCTGATGAAGCCGGGCAAACCCGAGGAGCTGCACATCGACCTGTGGAACACCGCGTTTACCTTTGAGAAAGGCCACAAAATCCAGGTGACGGTCACCTCGTCCAATTCCACCAAATTCGAGATCAATCCGAACACCGGGGAGCCGTTCGGCATTGCGACCACGACATTGCCGCGGGTGGCTACCAATACCGTGTACTTCGATCGCCAGCACCCTTCCGCGATGATCCTGCCGGTGCAGGAAGCCGCGCCGCGATGAGGGCTTATTGATCGGTAGCCGGCAGGATGATGCGCGGGTCGGGAGGATCCGCGTACAAAAGCGCAACATCGCTCGCGCGGCGCTGCATCGCCAGCCGCTGGTTGATCGAGCGCTTATCGGTGATTTCTCCGGCTTCTGCCGACGGCGGATCCTTCAAAATCAATAGCCTTGCAATGGTATCGGCGCTGCCTTGTCGAGACCCATTGAATGCGCCAAGTTTTTTGGCCAGAGCGGCGCGCACTGCCGCTTCTTCGGGCACCGCCAGCCACACGAGCGCCCCCAGCCAGGGACGATCCGGCGCGCAGATGAGCGCATCCATGACATAAGGCTGCAGCGCTTCGACCAGGTCGCGGCGCACGATGCTGGCCTGTACCCACGTGGCCGAGAGCAGCTTGAAGTCCTCGGCGATGCGGCCCGCGAACTCGAGACCTTCGATCGGCCGCTGCGGATCGACCCAACGAACCGCATCGCCGGTTTTGAAGTAGCCCTCCTCGTCGAAGGCGGCCTCATTCAGCGCTTCGTCCTTGTAGTAACCGCTCATGATCTGCGGACCCTTGATGCGCAGCTCCAGGCGATCGGCGGCCGGCACGAGCTTCAGGGTGACGCCGGGTTGCGGCAGCCCGAGCAGTCCGGTGCGCGTTGTGTTCCAGTACACCGCCACCCCGGTGGCAGTGGTCTCCGTCATTCCCCATCCCGTGCCGAAGGGCAAAAGCTCGCCGAGTTCCTGCACCGCCAGTCGCTGCATGCGCTCCCAGGTTTGCTGCGGCAGCAAGGCACCGCCGTATCCGAGGCCGCGCATATTCTTGAAGAAACTGCGCCGCAGGTCGGCGTCGCGCTCGAGCGCGGTGGCCAGCGCGCCAAACGCCGCGGGTACGCAACCAAAACTGGTGGGAGAGATTTCCCGTAAATTCTCGATGGTCGCATCGAATAGGCCGGGGACCGGGCGGCCGGTATCGATATACAGCGTCCCGGCCACGGACAGTATCCCGTTGAACTGTGCGTTGCCGCCAAAGGTATGGTGCCAGGGCAGCCAATCGACCACCGTGTGCGTGCGCTCGGGATCGAACGGCTCGCCGACCAAGCGAAGCATCTGCACCGAGCCGGCAATATTGCCGTGGGTGTTGATGACGCCCTTGGGTCGGCCGGTTGAACCGGAGGTCAGCAGAATTTTTGCGATCGTGTCGTCCTTGATCAATGCGCGTCGCGCGGCAACGGCCGCTGCGTCCACCTCCCGCAGCAGCGCGCCGAAGTCGCCGCCGGATATAACTTGGTGCCCCTGGGCTTGCGCGTAATCGAGCGCAGCGGCGTAGCGAACAGCGTCACCCGCGTACACCAACGACGGCTCGGCCAGCTCCAGGGCGTAAGCCAATCGCGACAAATCCCTGCCGAAGGAATACGTGGGCGACACCGGCACAACGGCGACGCCGGCGCGCATCGCGCCCAAGGCGAGCACGGCATGCTCGATGCTGTTCTCCGACAGAATCATGATCGGCGCGCTGTCCGGTCCAAAGCCTTGGCGAATCAGCCAGGTGGCGACTGCTGCGGTGTCGCGCGAGGCGGCGGCGTAACTCAACCGGCGCCACTGCTTGTTGGCGTCCCGCTCGGCGAGGAATGTCGTGTCGGGGCGCAACTCCGCGGCGCGGGCCAGGTAATCTATCAGCGACGGCAACCCCGGCTCGTACTTCAATCCACAGCTCACATAGATCACGCCATTGAGGCCGTCGCGCACCTCGACCTTGGGGGCCGGACGATTGAGCTCGCGCATCGGAAATTCGTGCAACGGTCGATTCTGCATATGCCCTTCTGGATTATCACCACGTGAGAGTCGCGCCATTCGAAGTTTCGGCCGAACCGCCGCGGAATGGAAGCGCATCGAGACCTTCGACAATGGCGGCGGCTGCCGTTAGGATCCTAGCCCGGGGACTCATGTCCACTTGCGCGGCCTTTAGGAGAACGGGATGAAGTGGACCAAAAGCCAGAAAAATGTCGTGCTCGCCGCATACCTCGGCTGGACGTTGGACGCCTTTGATTTCTTTCTGATGGTGTTCATGTTCAAGGATGTCGCGTCGACCTTTCATGTCGAAATCAAGCAGGTGGTGTTCGCGGTGACGCTCACCTTGGCGGCACGGCCGATCGGCGCCTTCGTCTTTGGCCGGCTTGCGGATCGCTTCGGCCGTAAGCCAACGCTGATGTGGAACATTCTGGCGTTTTCAGCGCTCGAGGTGGCCTCGGGCTTTGCACCGACGATCACGACATTTTTGGCGCTGCGATTCTTGTTTGGAATCGCGATGGGCGGCGAGTGGGGGATCGGTTCCGCGTTGACCTTCGAGACCATCCCGGCAAACGCGCGCGGCCCCGTTTCCGGTCTGTTGCAGGCGGGCTATCCCAGCGGCTACTTCATCGCCTCGATCGCGATGTACTTCCTGTATGACGCCCTGGGTTGGCGCTACATGTTCGTGCTGGGAGCCATCCCGGCCATTCTGGTGTTCTTCATCCGCATGGGCGTTGATGAATCTCCGGCCTTTACCGAACAGCGGGTGACGAAGCAGCGCCACAGCCTGCTGGAGGTCATGGGGCGGAATTGGAAGCTCGCCATCTATGCCATCGTGCTCATGACCGCATTCAATTTCTTCAGTCACGGTTCCCAGGACGCCTATCCGAATCTGTTCCTCAGGATTCAACATGGCTTCGACACGCACACCGCGTCGCTGATGACGGCGATTGCCAATATCGGCGCGATCATCGGCGGCATTGGATTCGGCTGGCTGTCGGAACGCATCGGCAGACGCCGGGCCATCATGGGCGCGGCATTGCTCGCGTTGCCGGTGATTCCATTCTGGGCATTTGGCAGCACGCCCCTGATCTTAGGAATAGGCGCCTTCTTCATGCAGGTCGCGGTGCAGGGTGCCTGGGGCATCGTCCCGGTGCACCTGAACGAACTCTCCCCCTATGAGATTCGCGCCACCTTTCCGGGAGTGGTGTATCAGCTCGGCAATTTCATTGCGTCCGCGAATCTGAATATCCAGGTGATGATCGCCGAACATAATGCAAACAATTACGGCCTTGCCATGGCGCTCGTGGTCGGCAGCGTCGCCGTGGTGATCTCGGTGTTGGTGGCCACCGGACCCGAGCGCCACGGCATCGCGATGGCCGACGCGCATCGGGCGCCAATCACCGCGATCATTTGATAAGCGCCGACTGCGTCCAATGGCGTATGCTCGCGCGGCAGCGGCTCGTGGGTTCAACTCCGGGGGTTAAATGGCAACGCAGTCCAACGCGGCAGTGGCGGTCAGCAATGATTCGTCTCCGTATCCATCGTCCTTCGCCGCGTGGTATAGCGTCGCCGTCCTGATGTTGATGTACATTTTCTCGTTCATCGACCGCACCACGATTTCACTGCTGGTCGAGCCGATGAAACGCGATTTGCACATCAGCGATACCCAGATAGGCATGCTGCAGGGGCTGGCATTTGCGCTGTTGTACACTTTCCTCGGTCTGCCCATTGCCCGCCTGTCGGACCGCCATAGCCGGCGGGCCATCATTGCCGGCGGCGTATTCATCTGGTCCATCATGGCGACGCTGTGCGGACTGGCGCGCAGCGCGGTGCAACTGTTCATAGCCCGTATCGGCGTCGGCGTCGGCGAGGCCGCGCTGTCGCCCGCGGCCTATTCCATCATCACCGACAGTTTTCCGCGCTCCAAACTGGGGGGCGCCTTCAGCGTATACAACGTTGGCATCACGATTGGCGCAGGCACGGCATTGCTGGTCGGCGGCATCGTGGTCGGAGCGGTTTCCAAGGCCGGCGCAAGCTATACGCTGCCGTTGTTCGGCCCGGTACACGCATGGCAGATGGTTTTCATCCTGACCGGCGCCCCGGGCATTGTGTTGCCCTTGCTGCTGCTGACGTTTCGCGAACCCAAGCGCCGCGGGTTGTTGCCGACGCAGTCGGGAATTGCGCAGCCAGCTGCTGCCCCCGCCAAACCGCCATTGCGGGAAGTTTTAAGCTATGCATGGCAGAACAAAAAATTTTACGGCCTGCATTTCGTCGCGATGGGGTTGCTGGCGCTGGCCGGATACGCCGTGGCCTCATGGCTGCCTACCGCGTTGATCCGCGCCTATGGCGTCAGTGCGGGCCAGGCGGGCAAAGTCATCGGCGTCTCGGCCATACTGATGAATTCATCGGGCATGCTGCTGGCGGGCGTGCTCTGCGATCGGCTGACGAAGCGCGGTTGGAAGGACGCACCCATCGTGGTTGCCGCGATCTCGGCTTGCGGTATTGCAGTGCTGAGCAGCTTCCCGCCCTTCATGCCGACCGTGCCCTTGGTATGGGTGGCGCTATTCATTTCGGGAATCACCTTCAACGCCTACAACGGCGTGGGGCCGATGGCCGTCAATCAAGTTACGCCGAATCAATATCGTGCGCAGATCTCGGCCGTCTACTTGTTCGTGGTCAATGCCCTGGGGCTGGGGGTGGGCCCGACCTTGGTGCCGTTCATCAACGAGCATCTGTTCCACGACCCGGTGAAGATCCGCTACAGCATGGTCTTGGTGGTGTTCTGCTCGGCGGCCGTCGCATTGATCCTGCTGCTGAAAGTCCGTCCGATCTACCGGCAAAAGCAGATCGAAGCGGCCGCCTGGCAATAGTATAATCTCGTTATATTAATTATAATCTCGTCAAATCAATCAGTGATGGGGAGCTACCGATGACACTGTTGCAGCGGCCGTTGCGGAAATTGAACCGTGGATTGACGATTCTGTGCGTATTCGGCGCGGGTCCGGCACTGGCCCAGCAGGCTCACACGCTGCTCGGCGTGAACTGCGCCGCGCCGCCCGGCTACCACTGTCCCGACACGGACTGCCCCGGCCCCATGGTGACCCAGCCCGGCGATGCCGTGGAGTTGAAATCGCGGCGCACGTTTTTTTTGGATTGCCCCGCGGATTACAAGTCCGGCGATAAGGTCAATATCGTGTTGAGCCTTCACGGCTACGGCTCGTACGCGAACTGGCAGCGCAATTACTTTCCGGCGATGGACGTCAAGGACAAGTACAAGCTCATCGTCATCACGCCGGGATCGCCGGTTAGGTACTGGAGCGATGCCGACGATGAGTACCTGCACAACATCGTCGATCTCGTTGTCGCGACGGTGGGCAAGGAGAATGTGCAGCACTTCATACTTGCGGGCCACAGCCAGGGCGGCTTGACCTCCAGCCGTCTGGTTTGCACCGATTATTTCAAGGACAAGGTGGATGTTCGCATCAGCCTGTCCGGCGGCAGGGTAGGGCCGGTGACGTATGCGAACCGCGGATTCTTCGGCGGCACCCCGGTGTACAAGAGCGGCGGAAATGTAGCGCCACCGCCGCCGCCGCGCTTGCCGCCCACACCCGCCGGGCCGCCAGGCGGCGCCTGCGATTATTCATTCATCTTCTCGAACGGCGAGTACGAGTCGATACCCGGCGATACATCACCGCTGGCCGACAAATATGGTTGCGGCAAGCGCGAGGAGCTGCCGGAAGTGCTCGATCCCAAGCCCGGGTATGTTTTTGACCCGACGCGCCAGGACCCGGGCGCGGATGGCTGGGGCCGATATCCGAAGTCGGGTCGTGCGCTGGTCTATGTATTCCCCAATTGCAAGGACGGAAGGGTAGTCGCAGACATCGTCAAGATGCAAAAGGGCCACACGGAAGGCTATGAACCCAACGTGACCGACAAGCTCATCGAATTGGCGGTCTCCGCCAAGGGCGGCAAGATCGCCACGGGTTCGTGGACACCGCCGCCACCGCCGCCGCCGCCACGCGGACCGTTCGGCTAGGCCGCGCTCAGGCTTCGGGGCTTGCGCAAATCCGCGGGCAATCCTGCGCCCATGAGATCGACGAAATTATCGCAATAGAAGCGCTCCACGGCTTTGGCCGGCGTGTGCGCGAGCGAGTCGTTGAAGCGCTTCAACGGATTGCGTCCGCCCTCGACGTGCGGATAGTCGGAGGAAAACATGCACACCTCCGGGCCGGTGTTCGCGATGATCTAGCCGGCGTCCTCGTGCGGATACGGTGTGACCCGAAATTGGCGCTGCACGAATTCACTGGGCTTCAAAGACAAGCTTTGCAGCCGCGGTTCATTCTTGATGAAGGCGGTTGCGGCCGAATCCATGAACCGCATCCAGCTCGGGACCCACGACGCGCCCAGTTCGATGGCGCCGAACTTCAATTGCGGATGACGATCGAGCACGCCGTCGATGATGAGCGCCGCCATGGTGAGCTGCACCGAATGCGGTATCGGCATGAAACTCAAGGACGTGAAATTCTCCTCGCCGCCGTGAAAATCCTTGACCTTGGGCAGGCCGTTCTTGAAGTAATCGGGCGGCAGTTTTTCTTCCCCGCCGACATGAAACACGATCGGCAATCCGGCTTCCTGCGCCAGCGCCCATAGCGGTTCGAAGGCGACATGGCTCGGCGAAGTCCCTCGCGGACAGCGCGATGGAATCAACAGCGCCTTGCAGCCCAGGTTGATCGCCTCCTGCGCCGTGGCCAGAGCGCGCTCGAAGTCGACCAGCGGCACGTAGCCGGTGGCAAGAAACCTTCGGTCGACCGAACAGAAGTGGCTCATCATGCGGTTGTGGGCCCGCGCCATCGCGTAGCACAGCTCCGTATCCGGCGATTCATCGAGGCCGAAGTTCCCCAGACACCAGGTGGTGAAAATCAGCTGACTGCTGAAGCCCAGTTGATTCAGCGCGCGCGGCCGGTCTTCGCGGCGAAATGAGCCGAGAGCCTCGTAATTCTTGCGCAGCAGGATGTTTTCGTCGGCGCCGGCGCGAAAATTCGGATCATCGTGCAGCGCGCGGGCACGCACCGCGTACTCCGCATTGCGCGGCTGGCTCAGAAATTTTGGCAGCGCATCATAGCGCTCGCGATATTTCGCCTCGAGATACTCATCGAGCGCATCCGGCAATTCCATCAGATGCGAGTCGGCGTCGTGCACGACGCGATTTTCAACGTACGGCATGGTTCACCCCCCCCCATCTACGCTCAGCAAGGCTGAGGCTACTCCTGAATCGCCGGCCGCGGAAGTTCAAGCCGGCGATCTGTCTCTGTCCAATCAGGCACTGAACGCGGCTTTAAGTCCCGGATACGGCCAGCGCACCCGCCCGATTCGGCTGGTCCCCGATAGCGTCACCCACACGTCCCGCATATCCGCTCCGCCGAAAGCGAGGTTGGTGGTCATGGGATCGGCGCACTCGATGAATTCCGTGTTGCCGGCAGCGTCGATGATGCTGATGCCGCCGGCCAGCAGGGTGCACACGCAAACCTTGCCGTCGGCCTGCACCTTCAGGCTGTCGGCGATCGATCGCTCGCGCAGCTTCGCGTGATCGGCTCCGGGATACGAAGTGCTTGGGCCGAGCGCGCCCGGAGCACTGATGTCATAAGTCCAAAGCTGGCGTGCTTCGCTCACGTGCAGCTGCCTGCCATCGGGCGAGAGTCCGATGCCATTGGGCGCGCTCATCCCATCCTTGACGCACGTGATGCTCTTGCCGTCGGGCAACGCATAATAAATTCCAGCGTCTCCCTTGATCTTGCCAATGTCGCTGATCCACATGCCGCCCTGATGATCGAAAACCAGATCGTCGGGTGCGACCAAGCGCTTGCCATCGCAGCTCTCGTACAGCGTGGTCAGCGCGCCACTTTTCAAATCAAGCCGCTGGATTGATCCGCCAACATGTTCCGCAGGAGCCGCGCCCGGGAAATTGTATCCGCCCCGCTGCGCGAAGCTGAATCGGCCGCCGTCATTGGCAATGTAAAGCGCCTTATCAGGTCCGATGGCGAGGCCGTTGGGTCCGCCCTCCATCTGCTTTAGCAGGATTACCCTACCGTCAGGCATCAAGCGGCTGACTTGCTTCGATTCGATCTGCACGAAAAGCAGCGAGCCGTCCTGCATGGGCAGCGGGGCTTCTGGAAATTTCAGTCCCTCGGCGAGAACGGTGATGGGCAGCGTCGGCGGCGGAAAGTTGAACGCCGGCCGCGCCGCGGCGGCAGGCGCTGGCGGAGCAGCTGCCGATGCCGATGCCGGTGCCGCGGGCGCGGGGCCTTGTTGGGCGCGAGCCATGCCGGCGAGCCCGACAAGCGGCAGGGCGGCGACAAAGGTACGTCGATCCACGGAAACTCCCCTTAGTTAGCGCGTCGGCAGCACCGGCTCCGGACCATCCGCAGCCTCGGGCGCGTTCAAGTATTTGACGAACCACTCGGCGGCGGCATTGGCGCTGATCTCGAAGGGTTCGTGGGAATACATCTCGAAATGAGAGATCCCGGGCACCACGATCAGATTGTGCGGACCGCTCATGCGATCCACGGCGGCCCTGATGCCGTCCACGGGTATGAGTTGATCGTTTTCCGCGGCGATCGCCTGGTAGGGGACGTCGATTTTGCTGGCCCAAAATCCGACATAGTTTTCCTGAAATGCCGTGTATTGCTGGTACTGATCGACGGCGAAGTAGCGCGAGAAGCCGGTGACATATTCATGCCCCTGGCCTTCGCGCGCCCGCTTGATGGCATCCTCGCGCATGGGGCCGGAAAGATGCGCCCGGCCCGGAATGCCGGTCGGACCGGCGATGGCGGGCACCTGCACGGAAACCGCTTTCACCCGGGCATCCTGGCCGGCCACAACGGTGGCGTTGCCGCCCGCAAGACTAGAGCCCCACACTCCGATGCGCTGATAGTCGACACCGGGTTCGCCTTGGATGTACGAAATGGCATTGCGATAATCCTGCTGTTGCTCCTGCGGTATGAGCTTGGTGCGCTTGATGCGCACTTCCGTAGTCTTGACGACGAATCGCGTGTTGTCGCGCGCCGTGCCGCCCCCGATCACCGGTTTC
>DATMKO010000436.1:0-4441 GCA_035571175.1 Steroidobacteraceae bacterium
CGTTGAAGTTGTTGGAGCAGTGGCCGAAGACCCAGGAGTTGTACGACCAGCCCGAGTACGTGGTGAAGATTCGCGACACTGAGATTCGCACCAGCCTCATTCACGACTCGCTATCCGGCACCAGGATCCGCAAGGTGTCCCTGCCGCGCTTCGAAGATGACGGTGAGACCTTGCGCTTCCTGCTGAAGGAAAATCTGCCGGGCTCATATCCCTACACCGCCGGGGTGTTCGCCTTCAAGCGCGAGGGCGAAGACCCGACGCGCATGTTCGCAGGCGAGGGCGATGCGTTTCGCACCAACCAGCGCTTCAAGCGCGTGTCCGAAGGCATGCCGGCGCACCGCCTGTCGACGGCCTTTGATTCGGTGACGCTGTACGGCTGGGATCCGGACCCGCGCCCGGACATTTACGGCAAGGTCGGAAATTCAGGCGTATCGATCGCCACGCTCGACGACATGAAGGTGCTGTATTCGGGATTCGACCTGTGCGCGCCGACCACCTCGGTGTCCATGACCATCAATGGTCCGGCACCGATGATTCTGGCCATGTTCATGAACACCGCCATCGATCAGCAGGTGGAGAAGTTCCAGCGGGAAAACGCCCGTGATCCGACTGCGGACGAGTACCAGAAGATCAAGGCTTGGACTTTAGGCACGGTGCGCGGCACCGTGCAGGCGGACATATTGAAGGAAGACCAGGGCCAGAACACCTGCATCTTTTCCACCGAGTTCGCTCTGAAAATGATGGGCGACATGCAGGAGTACTTCGTGCGCCACCGGGTGCAGAATTTCTATTCGGTGTCGATCTCCGGCTACCATATTGCCGAGGCCGGCGCCAATCCCATCTCGCAGCTTGCGTTCACGCTGGCCAACGGCTTTACCTACATCGAGTCGTACCTCGCGCGCGGCATGCACATCGACGATTTCGCTCCGAATCTGTCGTTTTTCTTTTCCAACGGCATGGATCCGGAATACTCCGTGATCGGCCGGGTCGCGCGCCGTATCTGGGCCGTTGCCATGAAGAACAAATACGGGGCGAATGAGCGCAGTCAAAAGCTCAAGTACCATGTGCAGACTTCCGGCCGCTCGTTGCACGCGCAGGAAATGTCATTCAATGACATTCGCACCACGCTGCAGGCGTTGTGCGCCATCTACGACAATTGCAACAGCCTGCACACCAATGCCTACGACGAGGCGATTACGACGCCCACCGAGGACAGCGTACGGCGCGCCATGGCGATCCAGCTGATCATCAATCGCGAATGGGGCCTGGCCAAGAATGAGAACCCCAACCAAGGCAGCTTCATCATCGACGAGCTGACCGACCTGGTCGAAGAGGCGGTGCTCAAGGAATTCGATGCCATCGCCGACCGCGGCGGCGTGCTCGGTGCGATGGAAACCGGCTATCAACGCGGCAAAATACAGGAAGAGTCGCTGTTCTACGAGCGCCAGAAACACGACGGATCGTATCCAATCATCGGCGTCAACACATTCCGCAATCCACACAGCGAAGCCGCACCGCAGGCGATCGAGCTGGCGCGCTCCACCGACGCGGAGAAGCAATCGCAGTTGAACCGGCTCAAGCAATTTCAGGGGCGCAATGCCGAACACTCGGCACAGCTGCTCGAGCGCCTGCGGCGCACGGTGATCGCGGACGGCAACACTTTCGAAGTGCTGATGGAGGCCGTACGCGGCTGCTCGCTCGGCCAGCTGACGCACACCCTGTACGATGTCGGCGGCCGCTACCGGCGCAACATGTAGGTTCTTGAGTTATGCGCGAATACCAGGCGCCGTTGGCGGACATGAAATTCGTGCTGCGCGAGCTCGTGGATTTTGAGCTGCTGGCGCAGCTGCCGGGATTCGGCGAGGTCACGTTGGACCTGGCCGAAGCGGTGCTAGATGAAGCTGCCAAATTCGCGAACTCGGTGCTTTCGCCGTTGAATCGCAGCGGCGATCTACAAGGCGCGCGCTGGCAGGAAGGCCTGGTGCTGACCGCCGCGGGCTGGAAGCAAGCCTACACGCGTTTCGTCGCCGACGGCTGGAACGCGCTGTCGTGTCCGGCGGATCTGGGCGGCCAAAATCTGCCCAGGGTCTTATCGGCGCTGGTCGAGGAGATGTGGAACGGCGCCAATGTGGCTTTCGCGCTTTGTCCGATGCTGACGCGCAGCGCGATCGATGCGATCGAACTGCGTGGTTCGCAGGTACAAAGAGACAAGTACTTGCCGAAGATGGTCAGCGGCGAATGGACCGGCAGCATGAATCTCACCGAACCGCAGGCCGGCTCCGATCTTTCGGCGGTGCGCACGCGGGCGGTGCCCAGCGGCGATGGCCGTTATCTTTTGACGGGCCAGAAGATCTTCATCACCTATGGAGAACACGACCTGACCGGCAACATCATCCACATGGTGCTGGGGCGCGTCGCCGGAGCCCCGGACGGTGTCCGAGGTATTTCCTTGTTCCTGGTGCCAAAATTTCTGGTCAATGCCGATGGTTCGCTGGCAGCGCGCAATGACGTTCACTGCGTATCCATCGAGCACAAGCTCGGAATCAATGGCAGCCCCACCTGCGTCCTGGCCTTCGGAGAGAACGGCGGCGCCGTCGCGGAACTCGTCGGCGAAGAGAATCGGGGCCTGGAATACATGTTCATCATGATGAATGCGGCCCGTTATTCGGTGGGCCTCGAAGGCGTAGGCATTTCCGAGCGTGCCTGCCAAACAGCGCTGGCCTATGCGCACGAACGGGTCCAAGGCACGGAAGCCGGTTTACGCGGGGGCGCTCGCGTGGCCATCGTCAGGCATCCCGACATACGCCGTATGTTGATGATCATGAAGTCGCATACAGAGGCGATGCGTGCGCTTGCCGGCGTGGTCGCGATCTCATTGGACGCGGCACGCTTGCACCCGCGCGCCGCGGACCGGGAGCGACATCAGGCCTTCGCGGACCTGATGATTCCCGTGGTCAAGGGCTGGTGCACCGAAAACTCGGTCGACATTGCCTCGTTGGGCATCCAGGTGCATGGCGGCGTCGGATTCGTCGAGGAAACCGGCGCCGCCCAGTTTCTACGCGATGCGCGCATCACGCCCATCTACGAGGGCACCACCGGCATACAGGCCAACGATCTGATCGGCCGCAAGCTGGCGCGCGACGGCGGCAGCGCGGCGCGCACCGTCATCGCTGAAATGCGAGCGTTGGCGGCCACGCTTGCCGGCGTGGAGAAACTGGCGCGGCCTGCTGCGACGTTCTCCCAGAGCCTGGATGCGCTGGAACACGCGATCCGCTACGTGGTGGAGAACTACGCAACGGACATACGCGGCGTTTCGGTTGGCGCCGTCCCGATGCTCAAATTGTTCGGCAGCGTCGCGGGCGGCTGGCAGCTGTTGCGCTCGGCCCTGATCGCGCAGCGGCGGCTGGGCTCATCCTCGGGCAATGACGGCGCTGCCGCCTTTTACGAGGCGAAGATTTCAACCGCGCAGTTCTATGCGGATTACGTGTTGTCGCAGGCTGCGGGACTGGCGCACAGCATCGTGCACGGTGCGCGCGGCGCGCTGGCCGAGGGTGTGCTTTAGGCAGGCATGGACAGGCGCTATCCCAGCCGCATTATTTGCCTGACCGAAGAGCCCACTGAAGTTCTTTACGCGCTTGGCATGGAGGAGCGCATCGTCGGCATATCCGGATTCACCGTGCGTCCGGCGCGGGCACGCCGCGAAAAGCCCCGTGTTTCGGCATTCACCAGCGCCAAGGTCGAGCGGATTCTGAAGTTGCAGCCGGACTTCGTCATCGGCTTCTCGGATATTCAGGCCGATATAGCGCAGGCGTTGATCAAAAGCGGGATCGAAGTCTGGATCAGCAATCATCGCTCGGTCGATGGGATATTGGGCTATGTGCGCCGGCTTGGCGCGCTGGTGGGTGCGGCAGCAGCGGCCGAGCGCTACGCGTCGGAACTGGAAGCGCACATCGAGCGCGTGCGCCAGGCAGCTGCATTGCTGCCGCGGCGTGCGCGAGTCTACTTCGAAGAATGGGACGAGCCGCTGATCACGGGCATTCGCTGGGTCAGCGAACTGATCGGCATAGCGGGCGGCGATGATGTGTTCCCGGAGCGCGCGCTTTGCGCCCTGGCCAAGGACCGCATCCTGGGCGATGCCGGCGAGGTGGTACGCCGCGCCCCGGATGTCATATTGGGATCCTGGTGCGGCAAGCGCTTCCGCCCGAATCAAGTGGCGGCCCGCGCCGGCTGGGAGGCAGTGCCGGCGGTGCGCGATGGAGAATTGCACGAAATCAAATCGCCTCTCATCCTGCAGCCGGGCCCGGCGGCGCTCACCGATGGGCTCGATGCCATCCACCGCGTATTGCGGCAGTGGTCGACGCAGCAATCTGGCGCAATGAGCCGCGAGCAATGAGCGGCGCTCAGACCAGCGACGGCGAACTCTGCAGCAGCGCCGCTAAGT
>DATMKO010000437.1:0-4539 GCA_035571175.1 Steroidobacteraceae bacterium
CTCATCAGCACGCCAAAGGTGCGAGTGGGCACCCGCGGCATCGCGAACATTTCCAGCGAATAGGGCAACGCGCTCGACAGCAACGCGACGCCGACTGCGGCAGGGAGGATCGCCGGCGAGAAAAGCAGCGCCCCGCTATGCGCCAGGCCGATGGGCACGACGAATACAGCGCCGATCAGGGTACCCCATGCGGTGGTTTGACCTCCGTGCGCGGCACCCGCCTTGCGCCCGAAAACGATGTACAGAGCCCAACACACCCCGGCGGCGAGTGCGCAAGCGATGCCGACGGGCGGCAGCCGCTGGCTGCCAAATCTCAGCGGCAGCAGGACCAGTACGCCGAGTATCGCCATCAAAACCCACAAAAAATCACGGGGTCGGCGCGATGCTGCCAAGGCAACCCCGAGCGGACCTGTGAATTCCAGCGCCATGGCAATGCCGAGTGGTATGGAGCGCAGCGATAGATAGAAAAACAAATTCATCCAGCCCATCGCGACGCCGTAAACGATGATCGTGCGGGCCTCGCGCAAGTTTACGCGCAGGCGCCATGGACGCCACGCGGCGAACAGAATTACCGAGGCAATGGCCAAGCGCATCGCGGCCGCGCCGACGGCGCCGACCACCGGGAACAGCCCCTTTGCCAGCACCGCGCCCAGCTGAAAGCACACCATCGCCGCCGCCAGCGCAGCGATTGACACCGCGATGGAACCGGTGACGCGCCGATTTTTGGATCCGGCGGTCAACTTTTGGCAGCGTCGTCCGGCGGATTTTCCGTGAGATTCAAGTGCTTCATGACACGCCTGAGATTGCGGCGAATCTCATTCAGATGACCGATGTTCACCGCGGTCTTCATCGCCTGCTTCAACGGCTGCAAAGGATAGCCGGCGTAATGCCCGGCGAGCGGCACGTCGTTGGTGACCGAGGATCGGCCGGACAGCACGACGTTGTCGCCGAGCGTGACATGCTCCGTGACCACTGAATTGCCGCCGGTGATGAATTGTCGCCCGATCTTGGTCGAACCGCCCATCATGAACCCGGCGGTGTAGAAGCCGTTCTCGCCGAGATCGCAGTTGTGGGCGATATGGCAGATATTATCCAGCTTGGTCCCGGACCTGATGTGGGTCGAGGTCAGCTTCGCGCGGTCGATCGCACAGTTGCTGCCGATCTCCACCGCATCGCCAATCACTACGTTGCCGAGGTGGGAGATTTTTCGCGGCCGGCCATCGGGATCAACCGCGTAGCCGAATCCATCGCTGCCGATGCTGGTGTGCGGATGAATCTCGCAGTCCTCGCCAATCCGGCAGTCGGCGCCGACAAAAACATGCGGGTGCAATACGGTACGCGCGCCGATCCGTGCCGCGTTCTCGATCACGGTGTGCGCGCCGATCAGACAGCCGTCGCCGATCTCGGCTCCCGCCCCGACCACGCAATAGGGTCCCAAAAAAACCCCGGTGCCCAGAATCGCGTCGCCGTGCACGATGGCGGTCGGATGGCGCTCGCCCCACTGTTTGAATCGATAGCACTTGGTATCGAAGTACTTGAGTAGAAT
The DNA here is from genome assembly GCA_035571175.1 of Steroidobacteraceae bacterium. Taxonomy (GTDB): domain Bacteria; phylum Pseudomonadota; class Gammaproteobacteria; order Steroidobacterales; family Steroidobacteraceae; genus Bog-1198. Next base: position 1,547 of record DATMKO010000437.1, read on the forward strand.
CGCCATGCCCATCGAGACGTTCTTTACCGAGAAGCAGCAACTGGCGCCGTCCGCGACAACATCGAGCTCGCCGGCCATCTTTGCCTGTACGATCAGAATGGCGGGTTTGAGGAGCCGCGCTTGCGCAAGCAACGCCGAATCGCTTACGAAAACCAAGCTTTGCGGCGTGGCCTGATCCGGCACATCGCAGTAAGCAGCCGCGGTTTCCAGGCTGCCATGGAGAAATGCAAAGATATTCGAATGTTGATTCTTGATGGTCTGAGCGGTAATCATGGCGCTATCCCTTAAGAATCCATTGCGAACGATCGCGGAGATTAGCATCGTGGACGACGCCGCGCGCGACATTGAGCGCCCAATCGAACGGATTTCACACATTGTTGTGCCGTCCGACACAGTTTCGCTCGCTCGCTTCCTGCTGGGCAAAGTGCTGGTGCGCGAATTGCCGGGGGGCATCGCCGCCGGCCGGATCGTCGAGACCGAGGCGTATCTGCCGGATGATCCCGCCTGCCACGCCTTTCGCGGCGTCACGCCGCGCAACCGCTCGCTGTTTCTCGAACGGGGCCATGCTTATGTCTACCTGTGTTACGGGACTTCGTACATGCTGAACGTATCGAGCGAAGCGGCCGGGATCGGCGCCGGCGTGCTGCTACGCGCGCTCGAACCTCTGTACGGTATCGAACATATGAGAAGAAATGCCAAGCCAATCAAGTCGATGGACCTGGCGCGAGGACCGGGAAGATTGGCCGCGGCGCTGCGCGTGGACCTGAGGCAGGATGGCCTTGATCTATTGGCCGCCGAACAGCTCTGGATCGGCACCGATAATCGCGTCCCGGGGCCCGTGGGTTGCAGCGTGCGCATCGGGATCAGCAAGGCGGCCGATCAGCGGTTGCGGTTCTTCATCGCGGGCAACCGCCATGTGAGTGGTCCGCGCAGGCTCAATACATGACCTTGGGTGCGGCGCGGGCAGTTTTGATGGTGGGCGCTGCTGCGGTCCTGGCGGGCTTGAGCAATCCCGCCCTGGGTGCCTGCCCCTCGAATGTGACCGTGCAGATCGAGGTTCGCGGCTCAAGCCTATGCGTATTCGTCGACGATGCGGCCTGGGTCACGCAGCAGCAGCTGCTGCGCGCCTGGGTCGAGCGCTCGGCGCGGATAGTCGCGGACTATTACGGCCAATTTCCCGCGCCCGCGGTGACCTTGAGGCTGGGCAGCATGGACGGCGCCGGCGTGGGCGGCGGCCGCACCACCAACGATGGCGGCCTCGCGATTCAAGTGCGAGTCGGTCGCGAAGCCACCTCCGAATCGCTGGCAGCCGATTGGGTACTGGTGCACGAAATGGTGCATCTTGCGCTGCCAGAGGTGGGCCGCTCACATAACTGGCTGGCGGAAGGGTTAGCCACCTATGTCGAGGGCGTCGCGAGGGCTCAATCTGGAAATCGCGATATCGCCGACGTTTGGGCGGAAGATCGGCGTTCCATGCCCCTGGGACTGCCGCGCGCCGGGGAAGGCGGCATGGATCAAACGCCGACGTGGGGCCGCACTTATTGGGGCGGCGCACTGTACTGCCTGCAGGCGGATGTCGCGATACGCCAGCAGACCGCCAACCGAGTGGGACTGCAAACGGCATTGCGCGCCATTCTCAAGCAGACCGGTGGCTATGCCTTCGAACGCGATATTGGCGATGTGCTGCGCATCGGCGATGCGGCCACCGGCACGCATGTATTGTATGGCCTGTACCAGCAGGTGAAGGCCGCGCCGCAGGCGCCGGATCTCGGGTTGTTATGGACGCAGCTTGGCGTTCCGAATGATCCAAAAACACAACCCTTCGACGATCACGCGCGCTTCGCGGCAATTCGCATCGCGATCACCGCCCCGCCCCCTCAAGACTCGATCCCGAACCGTTAATGTTCGGAAAAATTGGGCTCGCGCTTCTCGAAGAAGGCGCGCACTCCCTCCACGCAATCCTGAGTCTCCAGCGTCATCTCCTGGGCACTGCGCTCGGCGCGCAATTGCTCCTGCAGCGAATTATCGAAGGTCGAAGTATGCAAAGAACGTATCTGTCCGAGAACCGCGCAAGGTCCGGTGGCAAGCCTGTGAGCCAACGCATGTGCGCGCGCCTGCAGCTCGGCGGCCGGCACCACCGCATATGCGAGTCCCCAGTCAAGCGCAGTCTTGGCGTCGATTCTTTCCGCGAGCATCAGCGACGATAAAGAACGGCCGGCGCCGATGCGCCGCGCCAGGTGGAAGGTGATACCCGCATCAGGTACCAAACCGAGACGCGCGAAGGATGGCAGGAAATAGGCATTTTCCGCCGCAATGATGATGTCGCTCGCCAGGGCCAGGCTCATGCCGGCACCAACCGCAGCGCCATTGACCGCAGCCACGATGGGGAAGCGAAAGCCGCTCATGCGCAGAATCAGCGGATCCATGAAGCGGCGCATTTCGAAATGCGCCCGCTGCCGGGCTTCCTGGGTTTTCAAATCGATGGAATGAAGATCGAGGCCGCTGCAAAATACATCGTTGCTGCCGGTGATGATCACCGCTTTTGCGCCGCTTTCGCCCTTTTGTATTTGATCCAGAGCCAGGTGCACCGCGCGAATAACGGTGATATCGATTGCGTTGCTCACCGCCGTGCGCTGTAGCGCCAATGTCGCAACTCCGTCGGCCACCGTAAACGACAAAGAACTCATTCGACTGCCCCCCTCGCGTTTGCCAGCTAAACCTTGACGCACCTCTGACTTATTTCGTTAAGAGTCCCTAAACGACGATCCTGGCTCAAGATCATGCCCCCTGCGCAGCGGCGCTGCAAGGGCGCCGCCGCATTGCCGTTGCGCAGCGCTGGTCGATGCCGCAATATTCGCCGTCGCTTGTGCCACCCACCCTTCCGGAGCCTGAATATGTCGAGATTACGCGGCAGCAAACGTGCGCCCTTGATGCGGCAAAGCGCCGCCGCACTTTTGATGGTTGCGCTTGCCGTCCCGGCAATATCCGATCAG
>DATMKO010000438.1:0-3414 GCA_035571175.1 Steroidobacteraceae bacterium
CCGCTGCCCCTGCTTGCGGCATGCGCGGTCGCCGTCGGGATCGGTCGCATCGTGCCGTGGCTTCTCAAGAAACGCGCCGCCGGATAGCAACGCGCCCTTTTCATTGCAGTCGGCTACAGAGCGCCTTGCGCACGCGCCAGGTCCCGTTCGGCAAGTCGGCGGCCCGGCGCGCGAGCCAGGTCCAAGGCGAATGCCTTACGAGCCTCCACCGGCTGCCGCACTTGCAGATAAAGCTCTCCGAGAAGCTCCTCGGTCGGCTTGAAGATGGGGGGCGGACCAAATTCCAGCGGCAGCGCACTTTCCTTTGTCGCGACAATTTGCAGCGCGCCCAGGGTCGCCCGGGCGTCGAATTTCGGGGCGGAGAGCAATGCGCGCAATTGGTCGAGCATCAGCGCGATGTTGCTGCGTTTACCCGGATCGCCTTCATTGCTTTGATCGAGCCATGCATTAGCCAGCTTCGCGTCCGCTTCAACCCGCGCTAGCGCGTCGCGCGCCCGGCTGAACTGGGAGTTCTCGTACGCGGCCAGCGCGTCGGTGTAATCGAATGCAAATCGCGCCAGAGGGAATGCTCCGTCGGGAAGAGACCATTGCGCGACCTCATCCTGCCAGAGCTCGGATGAAGTCAAGAAATGAGCCCGCATCACCGCGTACGAATCGATGGACGCCGAATCCCGGTTGCCCTTGGCGCTGGGTCTCGCGGCTAAGTCCGCTGCCTGGCGCTCGGCCTGCCCGCGGCAGCCTTCGAGAACACGCCGCGCATCCGAAATGCGATCCAGCTGCAAATAGGCATATTCCAGCCATTCATTGTAATGACCGCAAAAGCCCGGCGGCTTTCCGCCGAGTTCCCGGTGGTGATTGACGACCGCCGCCGCTGTTTCATTCGACTTTACAACCTCGTCCCACATACCCAAGGCAAGAAAAATATGCGACGTCATATGCTGCGCATGACCGGCGTCAGGTGCAATCTGCGCGTAGATACGTGCCGGCCGCAGTCCCAGCGGCGCATGAATGGGATCGTCATAGCTGTGGATGAGGTAGTGCACCACGCCGGGATGACGTGGGTGCAGCGGAAAGGCTTCCTCCAACACCGCTGCCGCCCGCATGTAAACGGCGAAATCGCGGCCCTGTTCCGCGCTGCTCAAGATGGCCAATGCATAAAACGCGGCTGCATCCACATCGGCAGGATAACGTTGGTGCAGGCGCGCCATCTCGGCCATGTACTTCTGGTCGCGTTGTTCCTTGGACCCATCGCCATACAGAGTCTCAACGGCGCCGAGGTAGAGTTTCTCCCGCTCCGTGGGAGCCCTCGCCTGTCGGGCGGCGGGCGTGGCGCCAAGCCGGGACAATGCTTCCAGCGCCGCGCGCTGGTCCTGCTCATGCCAAACGCCATGATTCTTGGTCATGGCCTCGCCCCAGTAGGCCATGGCAAAGTCCGGATCGATTTTTTGCGCCTGGCGAAAATGTAGCGCCGCATCGTCGTATTCAAAGTTGTGAAGTTGCGCAAGTCCGCGGAGGAATTCCGCCTGGGCCGCCGCGGCGCCGGAGTTTTCGAAACTCACTTCACCGACCGGTTGCGGCGAGGCGGACTGCGCTGCCGATACGCAAGCCCACATGAGGAGCAATGAGCCGATGATTTTCATGAGTGAGCCATGATTCGCAGCGTTATCCTACTGCAAGGATGACTCCATACTCTAGCGTTCTGATCGTGCTCCCGAATCGCGACTTCGACCCAAGCGAAGCAGCCGTGACCTGGTTAATCCTTGCCGGCTTGGGTTTCAGGATCGTATTCGCGACTCCCGACGGCCGGCCGGCGGCTGCTGATCCATTGATGCTGAGCGGCGAGGGGCTCGATCTGTGGGGTCGAGTTCCGGTGCTGCGCAAGCTCAAGTGCCTTGGCCTGCTGCTGCGTGCCAACGCCGCTGCGCGGCGCGCCTATGCGCAAATGCAGAATTCCGCAGCGTTTCTCCAGCCAGCCAAATACTCCGGTCTGAAAGTGTCGGATTACGACGGTTTGGTGCTGCCCGGCGGCCATTGGTCGCGCGGCATGCGGCAATATCTCGAAGATCCCGTTCTGCAGCGTTTCGTCGCTGATTTTTTCGATACCGGCAAACCGGTTGCGGCAATCTGCCACGGCGTAGTGCTCGCCGCACGCAGCATCTCGAATCGGACCGGCCGCTCCGCGCTGCATGGCCGAAAGACCACAGCCCTGACCTGGAAACTTGAGAAAGCGGCGTGGTCGACCATGAAATTCCTGGGTCGAGTCTGGGATCCCGCTTACTACCGCACGTACCTGGAACTCGACGGGGAACCGCAAGGGTTCCGCAGCGTGCAGGCCGAGGTCACGCGTGCGCTGGCATCGCCTGCGGATTTTTGCGACGTCCCGAGCGACTGCGCGGATCATTTTAGAAAGGCGAGCGGCCTGTTTCGGGATGGCCCGGAGGATGCTAGACCTGCGTGGGTGGTACGCGATGGGCAGTACGTATCGGCGCGATGGCCCGGAGACGTGCACGGCTTCGCCGCAGCATTCGCCGCCGTGCTCGCAGAAAGCCGCGCTGAGCATTTGCCCAGACAATAGCGCTGGAGTCGTGGATCGCAAACGGTATCAACTGCCGCGCTTGTGGGTCGCGATTTGCCAATCGTTGCCGCAAGGATCTTTCACCATGGCGCGGCGGTCCCCATACGGGACGTCTTGCGGTTCCTCAATCGAGGCGGCACCTGCCTGCAGTGCGCGGCGGTAGGTTGCGTCAACGTCATCGACATAGACATAAAGAAACGACGGATTGGCGTCGCGCGCGCCGACGGCGCTCACCATCACGATGGAATCGCCTATTTTCATCTGCGAAGGCGCCTTTGCTGCATATTCCCCGTCTGCATCGAACGTGCTCTTGAGGAAGCGGACCAGCAGCGCGGGGTCACGAACCACCAGTCGGGGTGTCACGCTATGCCAGCCGTCGGGAGTAGATTTGGCCCTGCGCATCTTGCACCTCCATTGCAGCGGCGAGAACCGAGCTTAGCGCATTCTGTCGGCCGCAGCCCGCTCGAGGTTGCGAGAAGCCAGCGCAGTCCTTGCCGACACCGTACAATTTTGGCTCCGGTTTGATTGGGGAGAAATCATGCGAAGATTGAGCCGATTGAGGGTTCGCGGTGCCTGGATCAGCGGCACCTGCATGGTGCTGACAATGGCGTGGGCGCAGGCACAGACGCCGGACCTTCCGAGCGACATCCCCGAGAAGTTTACGCCGCCAACCGACCCGTTCGACTTTGTCAAACGCGAGGAGATGATTCCGATGCGCGACGGCATCAAGCTGCGCACGGTCATCATGGTGCCGAAGCGCGTTCAGCGCGCGCCTATCATGCTGGAACGGACGCCTTACGGCGCTGCCAAGGCGGCCTCGCGCGGCGAAAGCTCGCACC
>DATMKO010000439.1:0-2742 GCA_035571175.1 Steroidobacteraceae bacterium
TTCAGCTTCCTGCAGTTCGCCGTACACTTGCCGATGGTGCTGTTTTTGCTTTGGTTGCTGGGGCTATCCCTCACCTATCATCCACCAGTGATGCCTGCACCGTAATCAGGGCACTATTTCTCGCAGCACCGCGCCGATTTCAGCGTGGATGACGACATCCGCCCTGCCGTCCATGTCGGTCGGCTCGCGGTTGATAATGGCGAGCGCGGCGCCGTTCGACTTTGCGACCATCGGTAGTGCCGCAGCGGGATAGACCACCAACGACGAGCCGAGCACGATGAACAGGTCGCAGTCACGCGCAGCGGCTTCGGCACGGCGCATCGCTTCGACGGGCATCGGCTGACCGAACGAGATTGTCGCCGACTTGACGATGCCGCCGCACGCTCGGCAGGCTGGCAGCGTGCCTTGCTCGAGAAACGAGTCGCGCAAGTCCGCCAGCTGGTGTCGCAGCCCGCAAGTAAGACAGGTGGCATAGCCGGCATTGCCATGAAGCTCGATCACCTGCTGCGCGGGCACGCCCGCATCCTGGTGCAGATTGTCCACATTCTGCGTGATCACATGGCCGACCTTGCCGCTGTCGACCAGGCGCGCAATGGCAAAATGACCTTTATTTGGTTTGGCGCCAACCCAGCCGGCCGCTCCGGAAAAGGTGCGCCGCCAAGCCTCGCGCCGCGCGTCCTCGTTGTGCATGAATGTGTCGAAGTCGATCGGTTTCATCCGGCTCCAGACGCCGCCCGGGCTTCGGAAATCTGGAATGCCGGATTCAGTCGAGATGCCGGCGCCGGTGAAGACGACGGTTCGCGCCGAACCGGCAAGAAGGGCCGCGAGGCGGGAGATCGGCGGCATGGAGGCATTCTCGCACATCATCCTCATTGGGATTCCGGTTGATCGCAGACTGCCTCAACGTTTCGGCCATCCGGGCCACCCTGCCCGTGCAGTGCATGACCTTTCTCAAAGCGATCTTAAGCATCCCGAATCGCGCGGGTGCGATATTGATTTAGGCACGATGGCGCCTGCATGCGTGACAACTCGAGAGCCGACCCTAAGTCCGGCTTGCGCCGCCTCCTCCGCCGAACCACCGCAAAGGCGCGCGGCCAAATAAGCACCATTGAACGCATCGCCCGCACCCGAGGTGTCCGCAACGATATCAACCGTGGGTGCCGGCAATCGCGTGCGAACCTCGCCATCTACGACGAGGCAGCCTGAGGACCCGAGCGTGATTGCCAACTCGCGCACCCCCATTGCCAGTAACAGGTTCGCTTGTTGTCCCGGTTCCTCGAGTCGAAACAGCCGTGCGATGTCTTCGGAGCTGGGCAACGCGATGTCGCAGATCGACAAGGCCGACTCGATGGTTTCGGCTGCGATCTGTGCGGTTTCCCACAACGCCAGCCTCACATTTGGATCGAATACGATCCTGCCAACGTGCGTGCGGACACGGCGCAGCAATTCAATTGCACGCGATCGATCATTCAAGTTCAGGATGGCCAGCGCAATACCGGAGAAATAAATGATATCGGCCCCCCACAAAATCGATTCGCCTTGAGCCTGCAGCAGCGATAACCAGCGGCGCGCGGCAGAATTGCTACGCCAATATTGGAAGCGACGCTCACCGCACGAGTCCGTCTCGATCAGATACAAGCCCGGCAATCCGCCCTCTACAGTAAATGCAAAGGCGTCATCAATCCCGTCCAAATGCCAAGCATTACGCATCGCGCGACTTGTCGCATCGTCGCCAACAGCAGTGAGAAACTGCACCCGCGCGTCCGGCAGCGAACGCTTAAGGTAGACCGCCGTATTGTAAACATCTCCCGCGTACGCTCTTTCAAACGTGTTCTCGGCGGTAGCGCGCAGCTCCACCATGCACTCTCCAATGCAGATCACGCGCATCGCGAGGCTGCGTCGACAATGGAGGCGCGCAGCATCGCATTCGACCGAATCGGCGGCGGAAACAAAATCGGATCGTCGAGCGCACTTTGCAAATCGGCCCCTGCGCGCGACCAAGTTGCGAGGAGTTCCTGATGAGGATCCTTGATGCAGCCGGCAGCTGCTAACTCGAGCCAGCCGCGCACGATGCGCGACAGCCCGCGAACCGGAATGCCCGCGCCGGCGTTGGCGATCAAAAGTGGAAAAATCCGCTGGGCGAGCTTGACGGAACCGTCTTCGGCGATTTGCGACAGGCGATGATCTATCCGCGGATTGAGGAATCTCGTGCGAACCGTGCGCCAGTAGTCAAGAACCGGAATACCTTTAAGCGCCGGGGCAATTTCAACCGACACCAGATTCTCAAGAAATTGTGCCAGTTCAGGGTCGGCAATGGCTTCGCGAACGTAGCAGTACCCGCGCGGCAGGCCCAAATACGCGAGCGCGCTGTGGCATGCATTGAGCACATGCAGTTTGAGTTGACTGTAGTGGCTGACATCCTCCACGATCTGCACGCCCACGCCATCCCAGGCAGGCCGAGGACCGGCGAAGCGGTTCTCGATTACCCATTGGCTATATACGTCGCGCTGCACACAGGCCATATCTTGTAAACCAATTGCGGCGCTCACGCGAGCGCGAGAGGCCTCGGTTGCCGCCGGCACAATACAGTTCACCACAGAAACCGGGAATGCGACGTTGTCCCTGAGCCATGACAGCATTTCCGGTCGGCTTCGCTGCGCAAAGGCCGTCACGGCGGCGCGCAATTTTGCGCCGTTCGCCTGCAAATTGTCACAGCTGACGACAGTGATAGGCGCGCCATGC
>DATMKO010000440.1:0-6064 GCA_035571175.1 Steroidobacteraceae bacterium
AACGAAGCGCGCGCGGTTGCCGGCACTTCGAAGAAGTCCATCACCGGCATGGCGCAATGATGCCCGGTGCGCACCGCGATGCCGTCCTCATCGAGAATGGTGCCCAGATCGTGCGGGTGCACGCCAGCGACCACGAACGAGACCAGGCTCGCCTTATCCGCGGCCGTCCCGATGATGCGCAGTCCGGGGATCTTGCTCAGAACCGCCGTGGCGTGCGCGAGCAGCGCGCTCTCATGCGCACGCGCGGCCGGCAGGTCCAGCCCCTCGAGAAAATCCACGGCGGCGCCAAGCCCCACGGTGCCGGAAATATTGGGCGTGCCGGCCTCGAACTTGTTCGGCAGGGCGTTGTAGGTGGTCTTGGCGAAGGTCACTGCAAGAATCATTTCGCCGCCGCCTTGCCACGGCGGCATGCGTTCCAGCAGTTGCTCGCGTCCGTACAGCACGCCGACGCCGGTAGGGCCGTACATCTTGTGGCCGGAGAAGGCGTAGAAATCGCAGCCCAACTCCTGCACATCCACCGGCATGTGCGATACCGCCTGTGCGCCGTCGATCAAGGTGGCAATGCCGCGAGCTTTGGCGGCGGCAACCAAACGCCTCACGGGCAGCACGGTGCCCAAGGCATTCGAGACGTGCGCGCAAGCGAAGATCTTGGTGCGCGGATTCATCAAGGACACCACCGCTTCCGTATGAATCTCGCCCTGCGAGTCGATCGGGGCAACCACCAGGGTGGCGCCCGTTTGCTCGCAGACCATCTGCCAAGGCACGATGTTGGCGTGGTGCTCCAGGTGCGTGATGAGCACTTGGTCGCCGGTTTTCAGAATGGGCCGCGCATAGCTTTGCGCCACGAGATTGATGGCTTCGGTCGTACCGCGCACGAAAATGATTTCGGACCGCGCCCGCGCGTTGACGAAACGGACCAACCGGTCCCGCGCACTCTCGTAAAGCGCCGTCGCCTCCTGGCTCAAGGTATGAACGCCGCGATGGATGTTGGCGTGGTGCCGGCGCTCGTAGTCGTCCACCGCCTCGATCACGCATGCCGGGCGCTGCGCCGAGGCGCCGTTGTCGAGGTAGGCCAGCGGCCGGCCGCGGATCATGCGCGCCAGGATTGGAAATTCGCGGCGCACGGCGTCGACGTCGAAAGGGCGGTGATCGCGGGCCAATGCGAGTTTGTTCATCGAAATTTCCGCAGCAGCTGTGCATCCGGCAGCTGACTGATCAATGCGTTCTCGATCGCGGAACGCGCCGCGGTTACCGACATACCGGTCAGCACATCGGCGAGAAAAGCGTACACCAGCAAGCTCTGAGCCGTGGCCCGGTCCAGACCGCGCGACAGCATGTAGAACAGCATGTCGGGATCGAGACGTCCGGTGGTTGCCCCATGCGCGCACTTCACCTCGTCGGCATGGATCTCGAGCTGGGGCCGCGTGTCGATCTCGGCCGTGGGCGACAGCAGCAAGCCGCGGCAGGATTGTTGCGAATCGGCATTGATCGCCCCGGCATTGACGATCACCTTGCTGTTGAAGATCACGCGGCTGTGATCGCTGGCAATGGCGCGCGCGGTCTGGCGGCTGCGGGTCCGTGGCGCGCCATGGGTGACGATGTTGACGCAGTCGACATGACGATTTTCGTGGCCGACCAACAGCGAATAGCTGTCCAGGGACGCGCCGGGTTGGCGCAAATTTGCTTCCAGCGTCGCACGCACCAATCCGCCGCCCAGAACAACCGTGAATTGCTTGCAGTGACTGCTTTGATCCTGCTGGATGTCCACTGAATCGATGTGGGTGGCGGCGGCAGTCGTCGCAAATACGCGGTAGTGCTCCAGCCGCGCATCCCGAGCCAGCGCAATGTGGGTATTGGAATTGATGAGCGGCGCGTGCGCGCCTTGCGCCACGTGATGTTCGATGATCGTGGCGCTGGAGCCCGGGCAGGCATCGATGATGACCCGCGGGTGCGCGACGGCGTTGGCGCCATCACCCGTCGCCACATGCAGAATGAGCAGCGGCGCTGTCAGCGGCCGCGTGATCTTGAGGTACAGGCCGTCGCGGAACAGCGCCGTATTGAGCAACACCCAGCGGCGCTGATCAGCATCCGATGCCGGCGCGAGGAAGCGCAGCAACACTGCCGGATCGCGCACTGACATTTCTCTGATGCTTTGAATCTCCATGCCGTCAATGGCAGCCTGCTGCGGTTGCAATGACGGAAATCCGTTGACCATGAGCAACGTCGCCGCGCGCGGCGCTCCGTCGAGCAGCGACTGCACCGCGTCCGGCTGCACATCACCCAGGGCCTCATGCTGCGCGTCGACGAAGCTCTGCGAGGCGAGGGCGCGAAGATCGGTGTAGCGCCAGGTTTCATCGCGCTGCGACGGCAGTCCGAGTTTCAAGAAGCGCTGCATCGCCTGTTCGCGTACCGGCCGCAATGCATCGGCGGCGCGCGCCTGCCATTGCGCCTCGAAGGAGCGCACGGCCGCAGAGGCGGAAGACGTCTGTCGGGCGGCGCTCATGCGACGCGGCTCTCCAGCACCCAGTCGTAGCCGCGGCGCTCGAGTTCCTGGGCGAGCGACTTGTCGCCGGATTTCACGATCCGGCCGCCGGTCAGCACATGTACTTGGTCCGGGATGACATAGTCGAGCAATCTCTGGTAATGCGTCACCAGCACGACCGCGCGCTTCGGGTCGCGCAGGCTGTTGACGCCCTTGGAAACCACTTTCAGCGCATCGATGTCGAGGCCGGAGTCCGTTTCATCCAAGATCGCGAGCTTGGGTTCCAGGACGAGCATCTGCAGAACTTCATTGCGTTTTTTTTCGCCGCCTGAAAAGCCTTCATTGACGCCGCGCGTCAGAAACGCTTCGCTCATCTGCATGAACTTCATTTTCTGCTTGATCAACGCCAGGAAATCGTAGGCATCCACCTCCGGTTCCCCGGCGGCCTTGCGCTTCGCGTTCAGCGCAGCCTTCAACAGGTAGACATTGTTGACGCCGGGAATCTCCACCGGATATTGGAAGCCGAGAAACAAACCGGCCCGGGCGCGTTCCTCGGCAGGCAGCGCCAGCAGATCACGGCCCTCGAAGCTCACCGAGCCGCTGGTGACTTCGTAGTCCTCGCGTCCCGCCAACACTTGCGCCAGGGTGCTCTTGCCCGAACCGTTCGGTCCCATGATCGCATGCACCTCGCCGGCATTGACCTTGAGGTTGACGCCTTTCAGTATTTCCTTGCCCGCGACGCGGACAGTCAAATCATTGATTTCAAGCAAGATCGTTCTCTCTGTGGCCACTAACCAACCGCGCCTTCCAAACTCACGCTGAGCAAATTCTGCGCCTCGACGGCAAACTCCATCGGCAACTCCTTGAACACGACTTTGCAGAAGCCGCTCACGATCATGTTGACCGCGTCTTCCGCCGAGATCCCGCGCTGCAGGCAATAGAACAATTGATCCTCGCCGATTTTCGAGGTGCTGGCTTCGTGTTCCACGGTTGCGGTCGGATTCTTCACTTCCATGTACGGAAACGTGTTAGCCGCGCATTTGCTGCCCATCAGCAACGAATCGCATTGGGTGAAATTACGGGCGCCGGCGGCACTCGGCAGGATTTTGACCAGCCCGCGATAGGTGTTCTCGGCATGCCCGGCCGAGATGCCTTTGGAGACAATGGTGCTCCGGGTATTGCGGCCGATGTGAATCATCTTGGTGCCGGTGTCGGCTTGCTGATAATTGTTGGCCACGGCCACCGAATAGAATTCGCCGATCGAATTCTCGCCCTTGAGAATACAGCTCGGATATTTCCAGGTGATCGCGGAGCCGGTCTCCACCTGCGTCCAGGAGATCTTGGAGTCGCGGCCGCGGCACTCGCCGCGTTTGGTGACGAAGTTGTAAATTCCGCCGAGGCCGTTTTCATCCCCGGGATACCAATTCTGCACCGTCGAATACTTGATCTGCGCACGGTCCAGTGCGACCAGTTCGACCACCGCGGCGTGCAGCTGATTCTCATCGCGCATCGGCGCCGTGCAGCCTTCCAAATAACTCACCGACGCGCCCTCGTCGGCGATGATCAGGGTGCGTTCGAATTGGCCGGTCTTGGCGGCATTGATCCGAAAATACGTCGACAGCTCCATGGGGCAGCGCACGCCGGGCGGCACGTAGACGAAAGAGCCGTCCGAGAACACCGCTGAATTCAATGCGGCGAAAAAATTATCGGTCGTGGGCACGACGCTGCCCAGGTAGCGTTCGACCAGCCGTGGGTGATCGCGCACGGCGTCGGAAAAGGAACAAAAAATCACCCCGGCCTTGCTCAGTTTGTCCTTGAAAGTGGTTGCGACCGAGACGCTGTCGAACACGGCATCGACGGCGACTCCGGCCAAGCGCGCACGCTCGTGCAGCGGAATTCCCAATTTCTCGTAAGTTTCGAGCAGCTTCGGGTCCACCTCATCGAGGCTTTTCGGCGCGTTGGCCGGGCTCTTGGGCGCCGAGTAGTACGAAATGTCCTGGTAGTCGATGGGCTTGTAACGCACGTGGGCCCAGGTGGGTTCCTGCATGGTCTGCCAGTGCCTGAATGCCTTCAGGCGCCAGTCCAGCAAGAATTGCGGCTCAAGTTTCTTTTTTGAGATGGCCGCAACCACATCCTCGTCGAGGCCGGGCGGCAAGCTGTCGGACTCGATATCGGTAATGAACCCGTGGCGGTATTTTTGTCCGACCAGGGCTTCGACATCTTGGGATTTGCTAGACAAGGGCTTTCCAGTTGCGATCGCAGATAGCAGTTAAGTGGGGATACTTTTCAGGTATTCACGCGAATTTCAGCCGCCAGGTCGGCGACCCGTAAGCCCGCCGCGTCCAAACCAGCCAATTGATGCAATGTGACATCCTCCAGTGCGCGCCGGATCGCTGCATTGATTCGCTGCCAGGCGCCGCCCACCCGGCACAAGCGTTCGATGCTGCAGTGGCTGGAGGCGCCGCTGCATTCAGTGATCGCGATGGGCCCCTCGAAGACATCGAGAATCTGCGCAGCAGTTATCTCCTCGGGCCTGCGCGCCAGGTGATAACCGCCTTGTGCGCCGCGTGAAGAAATTACCATGCCCGCGCGTTGCAAAGCCTTGAGGACCTTGCTCACGGTGGGCCGGCTCAAGCGAGTGCGATCCGCCAGCTCGGCCGCAGCGCGGGGCCTTGACGGTTCTTGCGCTAAACTCGCAAGCACGACGGTCGCGTAGTCAGTCATTTTTCCCATTCGCAGCATAAAGACGGTTCTCCAAGCGGGAACTTCATGTAGGACTAGTTTAGTCCTATTTGACTTGGAGTGCCACCCGGGGCGCGGATTGAGGCGGGTTTTGTTATCCTTGAGCGAAGTTACCCAACAATTTCAGCGAGACTGTCCACCCATGAATATCGGAGAGCTTAACGCCACAGCGCGTGCGCTGGTTGCGAAAAACAGAGGAATTCTGGCTGCGGACGAGAGTACCGGCACCATCAAAAAACGCTTTGACAGCATCAAATTGGACTCCACGGAAGAGAATCGGCGTGCGTATCGCGAGATGCTGTTCAGCGCTTCGGGGGCGCAGAAATACATCAGCGGCGTCATCATGTACGATGAAACCCTGCGGCAAAAAACCCAGGCGGGTGTACCGTTCCCTGCATATCTTGCAAAATTTGGCATGCTTCCCGGCATCAAAGTGGACTTGGGCGCGAAGCCGCTGCCCGGTTTTCCCGATGAGACCATCACCGAGGGTCTGGACGGATTGCGCGAGCGATTGGCCGAGTATCACAACCTGGGTGCAAGATTCGCCAAATGGCGTGCCGTGATCAATATCGATTCCGCAATTCCGAGCCGCTATGCGATAGACGCCAATGCCGCTGGATTGGCTCGTTACGCGGCACTGTGCCAAGAAGCCGGAATCGTGCCCATCGTCGAGCCGGAAGTACTCATGGACGGAGCCCACACTTTGCAACGCTGCGAGGAAGTCACCAACGCCGTGCTCGAGAGCGTTTTCAGCCACTTGTTCGCGGCTCGCGTAGCCTTGGAAGGCATGGTGCTCAAGCCGAACATGGTGATCTCGGGCAAAAAATGCGCGGACCAGGC
>DATMKO010000441.1:0-4294 GCA_035571175.1 Steroidobacteraceae bacterium
GGTTCAAACTGCGCGCAGCGGCGCAGTATATTCGGGAAGCGCCGCCGACGGCAGCAATCCGGCCGCTTCGAGCCAATCAAGCGCGGGTCCAACCGTGTGAAAGGAGCCAAACACCACAATTCTATCGCGGGAATTGGCGGCGGCAGCGGCAGCGGCGCAGGCGGCGGCAACGCTATCCGCCGCATCTACCGACACCGTGACTACAGGCCGCACCGCCTGCGCCAAATCCTCCCCACTCCGGCCTCGCGTTCCATCAATTGACGCGCACCACCACGCATCAATGGAATCGCACAAGATCGCCGCAATGGCCGCCGCATCCTTGTCCGCCAGAATTCCACACACCGCATAGGTGCGGCCAGGGATCTCGGCGCTGCGCAGATTGCGCGCCAGCACCCGCGCAGCATCGGGATTGTGCGCGACATCCAATACCCAGGCAGGCGAGGCACGCGGTTTGATCAGCTGGAAACGCGCCGGCAGGCGCACCTGCTCAAGTCCCTGCGCCACCGCGGCCGGGCTTACCCTCAAGCGCGGTGCGAGCTCTTCGAGCGCGGCCAAGGCCGTCGCGGCATTGGCGAATTGGATATCCCCCTCAAGCGCGGGCGCCGGCAGCAGCGGCAAGTCCCAACGAGTGCCGCGGTAGCGCCATCCCGAACCCTCCAAAATATAGTTGTATTCGATGGCGAGACGCTTGAGCGGCGCTCCGATGCCGTGCGCGACGCCTTCGAGCACCAATGACGGTTCACGGCCGCCGATCACCGCCGTTACGCCCTTGCGAAAAATGCCGGCCTTCTCCCGCGCGATCGCCTCGATGGTATCGCCCAAGTATTCTTGATGATCCAGACCGATGCTCACCACCACGGCGACATCCGGATCGAGGACGTTGACCGCATCCAAGCGCCCGCCCATGCCGACCTCGAGTACCCAGGCGTCCAGCTGCGCCGACTCGAACAGCAACAGGGCCGCCAGGGTATTGAATTCAAAAAAAGTCAGCGACACGGCGCCGCGCGCCGCTTCGATTTTCTCAAACGCAGCCACCAGTCCGGCAGCGCTGGGATAGGCATCATGAATGCGAATGCGTTCGCGATAGTCGCGCAAGTGCGGTGATGTAAAGGTCCCGACCCGATAACCCGCGGCGCTTAAAATAGACGCGCAAAAGGCGCTCACCGATCCCTTGCCATTGGTGCCCGCCACCGTGATCACCGGAATTTGCGGCTGGCGCCACTGCAATCGCTCGAGCACAACGCGCAGCCGCTCCAGCGAAAGATCGATGGCTTGCGGGTGCACCTGCGCTTGGTAGGCCAACCACTGATCGAGACTCCGCATGGCTTGTGGGCCTTTAAGCTGCGGCGGGTTCTTTGCCGGTCAAGAGCCGCAGCATGGCGCTGATGCGGTCGCGCAGTTCGCGACGGTCGATGATCATATCGAGCGCACCGTGCTCGAGCAGAAATTCGCTGCGCTGGAATCCTTCCGGCAGGGTTTGTCGAATGTTCTGCTGAATGACGCGCGGGCCGGCGAAGCCGATCAACGCCTTCGGCTCCCCGATATTGATATCGCCCAGCATGGCAAGACTCGCAGACACGCCGCCGGTGGTCGGATCGGTCATCACGGAAATAAAGGGCAGACGCGCCTCGGACAGACGCTTCAGCGCGGCGCTGGTTTTCGCCATTTGCAGCAGCGAATACAGCGCTTCCTGCATGCGCGCGCCGCCGCTGGCCGCGAAGCACACCAACGGCATCCGATGTTCGAGGCAGTGTTCCACGGCACGCACGAATTTTTCGCCGACCACCGAACCCATGGACCCGCCCAAAAAGCGAAATTCGAACGCGCATGCCACCACATCTAGGCCGGTGAGTTTGCCGGTCAAGACCACCAGCGCGTCGCGTTCGCCGGTTTGCTTCTGGGCCTGCACCAGCCGGTCCTTGTAGCGCTTGCTATCCTTGAATTTGAGCGGGTCCTCCGGCTCGACCTTGGTGGCAAGCTCCGCGGTCGACCCGGTGTCGAGAAATTTCATCAGGCGCTCGCGGCCGTCGATGCGCATGTGGTGGCTGCACTTCGGGCAGACGTGCAGATTGCGTTCGATCTCGGCGCGGTACAGCACGGCATCGCAGGCCGGACACTTAGTCCACAGCCCTTCGGGCACCGAGCGCGTGCGGCGCTCGGTTTTTATGCGCGATGGGACGATTCGCTCAAACCAGGACATGCGCTAGTTTAACAAAAGCTTAGGTTGAGGGTAGGGATGGCGAAAACCTGTGGATATTCGACCCGCCACAGGTATAAGCCGCAAGCTGGGGCCGTGGCGCCGGCGCAGCGGCGATCACCGCTCGCAAGCACCTCGAGCATGGCGGCGCGCGGGTCAGCGTGGCGCTGCACCTTAAGCAGCGTGCCCACGATGTTGCGCACCATGTGGTGCAGGTAGGCGTTGGCGGCGATCGTAAGCCACAGATAATCGCCTTCGCGCCGCACCTCGATGGCATCGACGCGCCTGATCGTGGTTTTCGATTGGCATTCCACCGAACGAAAGGCCGAAAAATCGTGCTCGCCGATCAGGGACTGCGCCGCCGCATGCATGGCCTCGGCATCCAGCGCGTGATGGATCCACGCAGCCCGGGTGCGCTGCAGAGCGGAGCGCGCGCTGCGATTCAATATCGCATAACGATAGATCCGCCGAATGGCCGTGTGGCGCGCGTGGAAGCTTGGGCCCACCTCTCCGGCCCACTGCAGGGCAATGTCAGGCGCCAGCTTGGTATTGGCGCCAAGAACCCATGCTCGGGCGGTGCGCGCAGCATCGGTATCGAAATGAATGACCTGGCCGAGGGCATGCACGCCGCTGTCGGTGCGGCCGGCGCAGATCGCGATCACGGAGTGACCGGCAACGAAGGATAGCGCCGTCTCAACCGCGTCTTGGATCGACCGTGAATGCGCTTGCGACTGCCAGCCGGCGTACTCGGTGCCGTCATACTCCACGATGGCGGCGACGCGGCGTTGGCTCATGGATTAGCCGGGCAGAGCCTCGATCAGGCGTTGCGCTTCCTGTTTCTGACTGGCAGAACCCTCGCTGACGACTTCCTCGAGAATGCTGCGAGCGCCTTCCGGATCACCCATGTCCATGTAGGCTCGCGCCAGATCCAACTTCGTCCCAACTTCGCTCATGGTCACCGGCTCCATTTCCGGTAACGCGAGCTCCTGGGTGCTGATCTTGCTGGTACGAGTTGCCGAGGTCGCGGATATTGCGCGAAGTTTGTTGGTGGTGCCCTCGGCGCCGTTGAGCGCTTCGCCCACATCAAGATCGACGCGGCGGTTGCGCTGACTGGCCTCGAAAACTTCGGACGAGAATCTTTCATCTTCGGCGCGCGGCTGCTCGACGGTGTCGCCGGTCCCGAGGGCGTTGGCGAGACGGTCCAGGTCCAAGTCGATGCTGTCGGAGTTGATGCCGCGCAGCTTCGAGGTGGAATCCAGGTCGCCGCGGTCGGGTTCCTGGACGTCGGAATATTCGGGCGACTTGAGCCGCGAAGTTGCCGAGGTGGCATCTTGCGTACCGGCGCGGGGCATCTGCACCGTGGGCGCGGACTCCGGACCCAGCACGGCCGTTTTGATCTCCTCGTGGTCCGTGCCGAGATCGGCGACGAACGAGGCCTCCAATTCGCGTTCCAGCTCGGTCAGATCTCTATCGCGGGCGCGACTCTCCGCTTCCACCATCATGCGCCGCGACCGTTCATCGAGGCCCGCGACCATGGTCGGAGCGTCGGAAGGATGATCGGTCGCCTCGAGCCGCGGGATGCTCACCGAAGCGGCGGAGGATTGTTCGAGATGATCGAGATCGAGGCCCAAATCGTCGATCGACACCTCGGCGGTTTGATCCGCCTTGTTCGGTATGGCGGCTTTCGGCGCCGGCCGGCTGCGAACATCGGCCTGCTTCAATGCAGGGGACTCGGCAGTGGGCGATTCGGAGAAATTCAGCAGCTCGGATTCCACTGTCGGCTCGTCGCGCGGCGGCATCTCGCGAGTCGGGGAATCATCAGCGCCGCGCTCCGGTCTGTCCAAGGTGAAGTCAAGATCCGATGCGGCATGCAATCCCGTTGCTTCGCCGGTGGCTGCCGTATCGTCGTTGTTCTTGGCTATGGGGTGATCAATGCTGCGCTCGCCCTCCGGATCGCCGAACAAATCGATGTCGACGCGGTTCTCGCCGCCCTCGAGGTTGAGGTCGACCAGAGCGCCGGCGCCGCGGCCGCTGCCGGCACTCGATGCAAACAGCGGCTCGTCGGGGCAGATCTGCTTGCCCATGATGACGATCTTG
>DATMKO010000442.1:0-2449 GCA_035571175.1 Steroidobacteraceae bacterium
TGAAGATTCTGCTGGTCGAGGACAACGAGCGGGTCGCACAGTTCGTCGTCAAGGGCCTGCAGGAAGCCGGACACACCACGGATCATGCCGGCAATGGGCGCGACGGCATGTTCCTGGCTGCCGCCGAGCCGTATGATGTCATCATCATGGATCGGATGCTGCCGGGAGATATCGACGGACTCGCCATCATCGAGGTGCTGCGCAAGGCCGGCAAGCGCACGCCCATCCTGATATTGAGCGCGCTGTCGGAAGTCGACGATCGGATACGCGGCTTGCGCAGCGGCGGTGATGACTATTTGACCAAGCCTTTTGCGTTCGGCGAGTTGCTGGCGCGCATCGACGCCTTGCATCGCCGCGCGCAGGGCATCAATCACGAAACACCGCTCATTGTCGGCGACCTGCATATGGATCCGTTGACGCGCAAGGTGACTCGCGGCGAACGCTCGATTTCGCTCCAACCGCGCGAGTTCAAGCTGCTCGAATATCTGATGCGCCACGCCGGGCAAGTGGTTACGCGTACCATGCTGCTGGAGAACGTCTGGGACTATCACTTCGATCCGCAGACCAATGTGGTGGACGTGCACATCAGCAAATTGCGGCAGAAAATCGACGCCGAGGCCGAGCGCCCGCTGCTGCGCACCGTGCGCAATGCCGGATACACGGTGACGGCGGATGAGTAACATGATGCGTTCATCGGCGCTGTCCCTCGCCCTGAGCTATGTCGGCCTGGGGTTGGCGGCGCTGGTGCTGTTCGCCGCTCCGCTGTGGTACGCATGGCAGGTCACCATTCAAGAAGGCAGGACTGAGATCCTGCAGGCCGATGCGCAGCGCCTCACCGAGGTTTATCGGCGCGACGGCGCCGATGGGCTGAAGAATTTCATCGATGCCCGTGTGCGCATGCAGATCGCGGGCGAGCGCATCCTGCTGCTGACCGATGCCTCGATGCATCCGCTCGCGGGCAATTTGCAGGCATGGCCCTCGAGCGTGCCGGCGGTTCCGGGCAACTACAGCATCCACGTCAACATGGGCACTCACGGCGAGCAAACCGCACTGGTGCACGTCGCCCAGCTGGGCAGCAACAATCTGCTGGTGGGCCGCGACAATCTGCTGTTCAAACCGCTGCAAACCTTTTTCTGGTACGGGCTGACGGCGGCGGTCGCCGTGCTGTGCATCGCTGGATTGTTCGTTGGCCTCATTACACGCCGTGCATTGATGTCGCGGATTCACAGCATCCGCCGCACCATATCGGCGATCATCCACGGCGACCTCAAGCACCGCTTGCCGACTCATTTGAATGACGACGAGCTCAACACGCTGTCGCGCACCATCAACGGCATGCTGGATCAAATCGAGCTATTGGTGCACGGCGTGCGCAACGTATCGAACTCCATTGCGCACGACCTGCGAACGCCGCTGGCGGAGCTGCGCTCGCGACTCGAACAGCTGTCGCTGATACGCCCATCCAGCGAGGAAACCTACGGCGAAATCGACGGCGCCGTGGCGGATGTCGACCGCGTGATTCGGATTTTCGACGCACTGCTGAGACTGGCGGAAATCGATGCGGGCCTGCGCCGCTCGGGCTTTGTGTCGTTCGATGTATCCGACCTCGCCGCCAACGCCGTGGAGTTCTACGAACCGGCCGCCGAACTGAGGAGCATCGATCTCAAGTTTCGAACCGACGGCCCAGTATGGATCTCGGGAGACCCCGTGCTGCTCGCCCAGGCGTTGAGCAACTTGATCGATAACGCGCTGAAGTATGCGCCGCAAAACGGCGCCATCGAAGTGGCGGTGCGAAAACGCGATCCGGCAAGCGCGGAAATTTCGGTGGCCGACAATGGTCCGGGAATCGACGAGGCGGAGAAAAGCAAAGTGGTGGAGCGGTTTTATCGCGGCGACGCCAGCCGTGGAACGCCCGGCGTCGGTCTCGGACTCAGCCTCGTGCAAGCGGTGGCGAAACTACATGGCAGCCCGCTCGAGCTTCACGATCAAGCTCCGGGGCTGCGCGTGGTGCTGATATTCCCCGCCCAGGAAGTGAGTACGGCGGAAGCCGCGGCCGAGTCGCAGGAGCCAGCCTCTGCCACCCTTGCGGCCACCACCCTCGCGCCTTCGCCTTAACCGAGTAATCCTTTGATGCCACGCATCCCTAAAGCGGTGGCGCCGCTGATCGATGTACTGGTTTTCTGCGCGCTCATCGGCTCAGGCTTATCGCTGCGCTCGAGCCAGATCATCGCCTTTGCGATCGGCGTTGGGTTGAATTGGCTGCTGACACTTCGCGTCCGCGCAGCGGCCACACCGACGCCGTGGCGGGCGCATCTGGAATTATTGCTGGTGACGCTGCTGGCGCTGTTTTTGCGCGGCGGCGCGCTGGCGCTGCTCACGCAACGCTGGGATTGGCCGCCGCAGATTGCGATTTTTTTTGCAGTCGCGCTCGGCCTTGCGGTCACGCTGC
>DATMKO010000443.1:0-7141 GCA_035571175.1 Steroidobacteraceae bacterium
GCAATATTCTGCGTGGTGTCGACGCTGCTGATCAATCCTAAGCTGGCGGGGCCGATTATGATGCCGGCGGTGAGATAACCGAGCACCGATCCTAAATTGAAACGGCGGAATATCGGTATTGCGACAACCGCGGCGGCGAGAAATATAGCGATCTGTGCCAACAAGCTCATAATATTTCCCCGAATTGTTCTCGAGAGCCTAGCATTATGTATCGCCAAAGCATTCAATTTCCGGCCAAAGACGCCGCGCTGCGCGACGATGTGCATGCGCTCGGCGAATTGATCGGCGAGACGCTTCGCGATCAGGGGGGCGATGAATTTTTCAAGCTGGTCGAGGGCGACCGGCAAGCGGCGATCCTGCGCCGCGAGAGCATGCTGGCGGCGGCCGGCGCGGACCAGCAGCCGTCCGAATTGCAGGTTCGCACCAAGGGGCGCTCGCCGTCGGCCGCCACCGACTTGACCCGCGCGTTTTCGCTGTGGTTCATGGCGGTGAACACGGCCGAGAAGGCGCACCGGGTGCGCCGGCGGCGCGAATACCTCAGCAATTCCGGCAGCGCGCAGCCCGGCGGCATCGCGGATTGCATCGCGCGCCTGCGGCGCGACGGGCTGTCGTTACAGCAGGCGCTGCAGCTCATAGGCACCATGAGCATTGAGCCGGTATTCACGGCACACCCAACGGAGTCGACGCGCCGCACGATCCTGCGCAAGCAACAGCATATCGCCAATGATTTGCTGGACCGCCTGAACCCCACTTCAACCCAGGCGGAGCTCGATACGCGCTGGGCGCGGGTGAGATTGGAGATCACCAGCATCTGGCAGACCGAGGAGCACCCGCGCGAAGGGCTGACGGTCGCCGACGAGCGCGAGCACGTGTTGTTCTATTTGATCGACATACTGTACCGCGTCGTGCCGCTATTCTACGAAGAAATCGAGGCGGCACTCGCCAACGCCTACGCAGTCCCGGTCGAAGATCTCGACGTGCCGAACATCCTGCGCTTCGGTTCCTGGGTGGGCGGCGATATGGACGGCAATCAGGACGTGCATGGCAAAACCGTTCGCGAAACCTTGCGCCGGCATCAGCAGTTGATCGTCTCAACTTATTTCACTGAATGCGAGCAGCTCGCCGAGTCGTTGAGTCAGAGCGCCAATCGCGTCACTGTCAACGCCCCGCTCGCCGCACGCATCGCATCCTACGGCGCAGTGCTGCCCGGGGCGCAGGCGTTGGCGCCCGCGCGCCACGATCGCATGCCGTACCGGGTGTTTTTCGGTCAGATCAGCGATCGATTGCAGGCCAGCTACGAAGGCCGACCCAATGCGTATCAGAATCCGGATGAATTTCTGTCCGACATCGAGCTTGCCGCCGACAGTCTGCTCGAGAATCGGGGCCGCCACGCCGGATACTTTCTGGTGCGCCGCCTGCTGCGCCGGGTGCGTACCTTCGGATTCCATCTTGCGACGCTGGATGTGATTCAGCATGCAAAAGTTCATGACGAGGTCATCGCGCGGGGACTGGGACTCCCCGAGTGGCCGGCGCTGCCGGCGGTGGAACGGCTGCAGCGGCTGCGCGAACTTCTGGCCCGCGATCAGGGCCCGACCGCGGCTTTCGATGCCTTTGGCCGCCGCAGTCTTTGGGTGTTTCAGGCGATCGCCGAAGCACGCCATAAATTCGGCGGTCACGCCGTTGGCGAGTACATCGTGAGCGGCGCACGGGGACCGGAGGACATCCTCGCGGTACTGTTATTGGCCAGATGGGCCGACATCACCAATAAGCGCACCGGCGAATGCCCGCTCGACGTGGCACCACTGCTCGAGTCGATCGGCACGCTGGAAACTGCCGGGGAAATGTTGCTCGCCCTGCACGCCGAACCCTCCTATCGCCGCCATCTTGAGTCGCGGGACAACCGGCAGATCGTGGTGCTCGGATATTCCGACACCAACAAGCAGGGCGGAATCGCCGCTTCGCGCTGGGCTCTGCAGTTGGCGCAAACCCGGCTGCTGGAGGCGGCTCGCGGCGCGGGCATCCGGTTGTTGATATTTCACGGACGCGGCGGCACGCCGGCTCGCGGCGGCGGGCGCACCGAACACTTGGTCGAATCGATGCCGAGCGGCGCCGTCCGCGGCGTGCTGCGCTTGACCGAACAGGGCGAGGTGGTCAATCAGAGCTACGGTCTGCGTCCGATCGCAATGCGTACGCTCGAGCGCACCTTCGCATCCGTGGCTTTGGCGACCGCTCACGGCGCGGGGTCGCCAATCGCGCCGGAACAAACCGCGGCCATGCAGTCCATCGCGGCGCACAGCCTCACGGCTTATCGCAATCTTGTGTTCGGCAGCCGGGAGTTTTCCGAGTATTTTCGCGCCGCAACGCCGCTGGATGTCATCGAGCGCATGCATATCGCGGCGCGTCCGGCGGCGCGTGCGGACGGCAGCGGAATCGAGGCGCTGCGGGCAATTCCCTGGGTATTTGCCTGGACGCAAAGCCGCCACATGTTGCCGGGCTGGTTCGGCTTCGGCAGCGGCCTTGAGAAGGCCTTGGAGCTGCACGGCGAGGAAGTCATCGGCCGCATGATTGCGCAGTGGCCATTCTTCGGGCACTTGTTCGACGATGTGGAGGCCATGCTGGCACGCACGGATTTGGAAATCGCCGGCCATTACGACGCACTGGCGGGCGATGCGCTGCGCGCTCCCGCCGAGCGCATCCGCAGGGAATATGCGTTGACGGTGCGTCATGTGCTGCGTCTGCGCGGTTCCGCCAATCTGCTCGACAGCGACCCGACGCTGCAGCGATCGATCAAGCTGCGCAATCCCTATGTGGATCCGATGCACCTCATGCAGGTGGATCTACTGCAGCGTTGGCGGGCCACTGCGCGCCAGGACCAGGCGCTATTCGCCGCGCTGCGGGCCACGATCAGCGGCATCGCGCAGGGCTTGCAGGCTACAGGCTAACTCAACACTCGGGCACATTGACGGCGAGACCCCCTTGCGAGGTCTCCTTGTAGATCGTGGACATGTCACGTCCAGTTTGACGCATGGTCGTGATGACCTGGTCCAGCGACACCTTGTGCGAACCGTCGCCGCGCAGCGCCAGGCGAGCGGCGTTGATGGCCTTCACCGAGCCCATGGCATTGCGTTCGATGCACGGAATCTGCACCAGTCCCGCGACCGGATCGCAGGTCAGCCCCAGATTGTGCTCCATGCCGATCTCGGCCGCGTTTTCCATTTGTTCGTTGCTGCCGTTGAGCGCTGCCACCAGGCCGGCGGCGGCCATGGAACAGGCAACGCCCACCTCACCCTGGCATCCCATCTCTGCGCCGGAAATGGAAGCATTCTCCTTGTACAGCATGCCAATGGCGCCGGCGGTGAGTAAGAAGCGTGCGACCCCATCATCGTCGGCACCGGCTTCGAAGCGGCGGTAATAGTGCAGCACGGCCGGCACGATGCCCGCCGCGCCGTTGGTCGGCGCCGTCACCACCTGGCCGCCCGCGGCGTTTTCCTCATTGACGGCGAGGGCATAGGCATTGACCCAATCGAGCGCGTGCATCGGGCTCAAGGGGTCGCCGCTCATCAACTGGCGATACAGCTTCGGCGCCCGGCGCCTGACCCGCAGGACTCCCGGCAGCAGGCCCTGCGCATCGAAGCCGCGGCGCACGCAATCCTGCATCACCTGCCAAATGCGCATGAGGCCCGCGCGCACTTCAGGCTCGCTGCGCCAGGTGCGCTCGCGAGCGAGCATGATTTCGTGAATCTCCAACCCCTGCGCTTTGCCGTGTTCGAGCAGCTGGTCACCGGACTCGAATCGGTACGGCGGCTCGACCCGCACGGCGCCGACACTGGATTCCGCGCCGGCGCGCACCACAAATCCGCCGCCGATGCTGTAATACTCCTCGCGTGCCAAAACCTGCAGCGCCGCATCATGCGCGGTGAAGCGCATGCCGTTGGAATGACCCGGCAATACTTGATCTGTGTGGAACAAAAGATTCAACGGCTCGTCGAATTCGATTTCCTGAAGGCCCAGCAAGCGCAGGCGCTTGGCGGTACGTATCCGCTGCAGAGCGGGTTCGACGGCCGCGGAATCGATCGTATCGGGGCTCATGCCCTCGAGCCCCAATAAAATCGCGCGGTCGGTGCAATGGCCGCGGCCGGTGAGCGCCAACGAGCCATACAGTTGCGCCGAGACCTGGCATGTGCGGGTCAACAAATCGCGCGCCGCGAGCAGTTCGGCGAAACCACGCGCAGCGTTCATCGGACCCATGGTGTGCGAACTGGATGGACCAATGCCGACTTTGAATATATCGAAAACACTCAAACTCATGCGCGATCACCTTAATGTCAAAGCCCAAGCATGATACTCCGGCGCTGATTGCGGCGCTGAAACCGAGAACCTCTTTGGATCGCCACTGATGCTAAACTATCGGCACAACAACGATTTTCGCTGGCTGACAATTCAACGGAGTGCTCTATGAATCGCTACCCACTGATTTCCGCGGCGTCGCTGCTGGCTGCAATGGCGCTTTCCACCGCTTGCACACACGCGCCAAGCGCGCCTGGCACGCCGGACTCGATCACCGCAGCTGTCGCCGATTCCAACAGACCGGCTGCCGACGCGCAGCGCGATGCGAATCGCAAGCCGGCGGAGACTCTGCTGTTTGCGGGCGTACATCCGGGGGAGCAGATTGGCGAGCTGGTGCCGGGTGGCGGCTACTTCACCCGCATTTTCAGCAAAGCGGTCGGTCCAACGGGTCATGTTTATGCATTGGTGCCGCCGCGTCCGGCAAATGCGCCGGCGAATGCGCCGGATCGTTCCGCGGCCATCAGGGCACTCGCCGCCGATGCCAATTACCCCAATATCAGCGTGATTGAATTGACCATGGGCAAGGTTGCGATGCCCGCGCCCGTCGACATGATTTTCACAGGACAGAACTATCATGACCTGCACAATTTTCCCGGACTGGATATCGCAGGTTTCAACAAATCGGTGTTCGATGCATTGAAGCCCGGCGGCCTTTTCATCGTTCTCGACCATTCGGCGCCAGCGGGCTCGGGAGTCAGCGATACCAACACCTTGCATCGGATCGACGTGGCTAGCGTGAAGACGGAAGTCATGGCGGCCGGATTCGAGTTCGTCGCCAGCAGCGACATATTGGCGAATCCCGCCGATCCGCGCACCGCCAACGTGTTCGATCCTTCCATCCGCGGGAAGACCGATCAGTTCATATTAAAATTCCGTAAGCCCAAGAAGTGACGTCCTCCCCGTCCTCACCGGACGGGGATTCCTTCCGCAAGACGGCGACGTCCCGCCGCGAGAATGTTCTTCGCGGCGTTGACGTCGCGGTCGTGGACCGTTCCGCAATAGCTTGAATCTGTTGCAAATATGCGCAAATAGCCTCTCACGGCACGTCGCTGCGACCAATATTGACGCAGCGAATACCGGCGCAATCGCAGCATCGACAGGCCAAGGGCTGCGATTTATGGACGTAATGCAATGAAAGGAATTGTCAAGACTCTATAGAATCGCCGCGCTGCAAACGAACTCCGCTGTTTGTTGGCTGTCAACTGAACAAGATGTATCGCGTTGATTTGCTGTGCCCTTCGGAGGTTTTTAACGCATGAAATTTGTAACCTTTCCACTTCCGCTGGCGGCCATGGTGCTGCTGTCGGCCTGTGTGGCGCCGCCGCCGCCGCGGGTGGTCACTGTGCCCGCCCCGCCGCCGATGCGAATATTCGTCTATCCCGCGCATGGCCAGAGCCCTGACCAGACTGAGCGCGATCGCTACGAATGCCACACCTGGGCGGTACAGCAGACCGGCGTGGATCCCAGCCGCCAGGGTGCATATCAGCAGGTGATCGTGCAGCCCTCAGGTCCTCCTCCCGGTTCCGGAGCCGTGGGCGGCGCTGTGGCCGGCGCGATCATCGGTTCCATCATCGCAGGGCCCTGGCACTCCGGGGCGGGCGCCTTGGTCGGCGGTGCGACCGGTGCAATCGTAGGTTCTGCCGCCGAGGCGAACGCACAGAAGCAGGCGCAGATGACGCAGCAGCAGGTCATGCAGAGCGCGGCCGAGGGGCGCGCGCAGGCGGATGCCTATCGACGTGCCATCGGCGCTTGTCTGACAGGGCGCGGCTATACGGTCACCTGAGGGCAATTCGTTCGGGATTACAATGAAAAAGACATTCAAAATTGCGCTTCTGTCGATGGCGACAATTCTGTTCAGCACGCTCTCGATCCCGGTTGCATGGTCCGCCGATGAGCACGGACAAGAACCGCACTCCCAAGGCAGGCCGCCCGCACCAGCCCCTCGTCCGGCACCGTCTTACGGGCATCCACCGGCGTATGACGCGCATGGCCAGGCACTGGACGCCCGTTACAACCATGGCCGCTACTATCCGCCGGTGGGTACCGTGAGGCCGGCTTTGCCGCCGGAGTACCGGCCGTACTATCACCGCGGATCGCCCTACTATTTCAGCGGCGGCATCTGGTATGCGCCGCGCGGTCCGGGCTTCGTGGTGGTGGCCCCTCCGGTGGGATTGATCATTGGCGCGCTGCCGCCTTACTACTCGACGGTGTGGCTCGGTGGGGTCCCTTACTACTATGCCGACAACGTCTACTACACCTGGCAGCCCGATCAGAACGGCTACGCCGTGGTCGATCCGCCGGACAATGCCGATGCGCCCTCAGCTCCGCCCAACACCTCGCAAATGGACCTGATCATTTATCCCAAGAATGGTCAGAGCAAGGAGCAGCAGGCGGCGGACCAGTTTGAATGCCACAACTGGGCGAAAGGACAAACCGGATTCGATCCCACGCAGCCGGGCGGCGGCGCACCGGGAGCGGATGTGAACCGCAGCAACTACAATCGCGCCATGTCGGCGTGCTTGCAGGCGCGGGGATACCAGGTCAACTAGGGGATATCAGCCGCGCGCCAGCGGCCGCGAGCCCTCGATTAGTGCCGGAAAACCGCAGTGATGCCGATGGTTCGCGGCCGATAGGAGATATATCGGTACGCAGGGCTGGCGAGCAACTCACCTGCGTCTGAGTACGAGTTGGTCTGGTGGTTGTAATTCAATATCGTGTGGCTGTCGAACACATTGTCCATGAACAGAGATACTCCCCAGTCGCCGATTTTGGTGCCGGCCCGGAGCGAGGCGAA
>DATMKO010000444.1:0-2739 GCA_035571175.1 Steroidobacteraceae bacterium
TGCCTTGGTGCAGGAATTCATTCCGGCGCGCGGTGGATTCATCACGCGGGTGGAGACACTGGGCGGCAAACACCTCTATGCCATCAAAGTGCACCTGAGCGGCGAGACTTTTGATTTATGTCCTGCGGACATCTGTCAGACATCGACAGGTCAAAGCCTGGACAATGCCTGCGTCGTCGAGGCATCGAAGGCAGGGCTCAAAGTCGAGGGATTCAACGCTCCGCCGCCGGTGATCCAGGACATTGAGCGCATAGTGCGTGCAGCCGGCATCGACGTTGGCGGCATCGAGTACATCATCGATGACCGGGACGGGCACATCTACTACTACGACATCAATGCGCTCTCGAACTTCGTCGCGGACGCGCCTCGCGTCGTGGGCTTCAACCCGGTTGAAAATCTCGCCGATTTTCTTGAGGACGAGGTGCTTCGTGCCCGCTAAACGAGGGATACGCTACGGATATTGGATGCCGGTATTCGGCGGCTGGCTGCGCAATGTGGAAGACGAGAACATGGCGGCGACGTGGGATTACACGCGCAAGCTGGCGCAGCGCAGCGAGCAGATTGGGTTTGATCTTTCGCTCATTGCGGAACTCAATCTGAACGACATCAAGGGCCTCGATTCGCCAAGCCTGGATGCTTGGTCGACTTCCGCCGCGCTCGCTGCCGTTACCAAGACGTTGGAGCTGATGGTCGCCGTGCGTCCGACATTTCACTCACCGGCGCTGTTCGCCAAGCAGGCCGCGAATATCGATCACATCAGCGCCGGCCGCCTGGCGCTCAATGTGGTCTCATCCTGGTGGGAGCAGGAGGCGCGGATGTACGGCGTCGATTTCGAACGCCACGATGATCGATATGGCCGGACCGCCGAATGGCTGGATGTGTTGAATGGGGTCTGGTCCCAGAAGATCTACAGCCATACGGGAAAGTACTATCGAACCCAGGACACGGTGCTCGAACCGAAGCCGGTCCGCATCCCAAGGCCGCCGATCTATGCCGGGGGCGAATCGGAAGCCGCGAAGAATCTCATCGCACAGAAGTGCGATGCCTATGTGATGCACGGCGATTCCCCGGCTCATGTCGCCGCCAAGATCGCCGACATGAGCGAGCGGCGCGAAAAATTGGGCTTGGGCCGCATGCAATTTGGCGTCGCCGGCTATGCCTTTACGCGAAGCTCCGAGCGCGAGGTGGAGCGCGAGCTCGCGCGCATTACCGATGTCAAGCAGAACGCCAAGGGCTATGCGAACTATCAGCAGTGGCTGCAAGGAACGCAGCTCGAACAGAGCATGTCGATTCAGGAGTATTCCGTGTCAAACCGCGGACTGCGCTCGGGTCTCGTGGGCACCCCGTCGCAAGTGCAGGAGCAGATCGGAAAATTCGAGGAGGCTGGCGTCGATCTACTGCTGTTGCAATTCAGTCCGCAACTCGAAGAGATGGAGATATTCAGCGGCAGCGTCATGCGCAATGGCGTCTAACGTCGAGCGGCCGCTGGCGGTACGCTTCGGGGCCTTCGGCGACATGGTGCTGTTGACGGCGCTGATCCGCGTTCTATACGCGGAATTTGGTTTGCCGGTGGATATCCTCACCTCGGGTCCCTGGAGCGAACCGCTGCTGCGCGGACAGCCGGGGGTGGGCGAGATCTTCAGCGTGCGAAGCCGCAAGACTCCGTACTGGCTAAGCGTGGATCAGCAGCGGGTGGTGCGGCAGCTGCGCGCGCGCGGCCGAGGTCCGACCTGGTTTTGCGATGGCAATGACGTGGGCCGGCTCATTTTGACTCGCGCCGGGATTCCAGACGAACTCATCGTCCATGCCAAGGATCATGCATTGCTGCCCGGCGAACACGCGACCGAGCAATGGCGGCGCATGGCGCAAATCATGCCGCGCGCTTATGCAGGTTCGAACGCCGTCGATCTATCCATTGTAATTCCGGGCTGCCACTTGGAAGTCAGCGCGGCCCAGCGCGCCGACCTGAATGAGTGGCTGCGCGCGCGCGATCTTGCCGGCGTGCCGCTGATCCTGGTGCAGATCGGCAACAAACGTACCATGCGGCGCGGGCTCAAGCGACTGAGTCCCAACAACAAATACTGGCCAAGCGAGCGCTGGGCCGAAGTGCTGCGTAGCTTGCGTGCTCAGCATGCAGGGCATGCGATTGTCCTGCTGGGGACGGGTCCCGAATATGCGCTCAACGAACAAGTCGCGGCGCAGGCGAACGTCACCGGACTGCACAATGCCGCCGATGATTTGCCGATTCCCCGCCTCTTAGCTCTGCTCGAGCGCGCCGTCGGTCTGATCACCGTCGACTCGGGTCCCGCGCATGCCGCTGCCGCCGTGGCGTGCCCGCAAGTCGTCCTGTTCGGCCGGGCGCCGCCGTGGCTGTATCGTCCGTGGGGGACGGCCGGAGCCCAAGTGCTGGTGCTTCGCGGTGAAATCGACGGCGAGCCGAATATGCTGGGCATCGAAACACGCAGTGTGATCGCGGCCTGGACCAGTCTGCAATTGCGCGCCGCTTGAATTTGCCGCGCACCAACAAACGAGACGCGTCTTAAGCGAGTTGCGCCTTAAGCCGGCGGGGCCGCCGCAGCCGCTGCGGATTTAGCGGCGGCCGCACGTGCGCGCAACATGTCCGGAGTGACCAGGACCACGCCGCGCTTGGTCACGAAGAAGTGCTGGGCGTCGACACCCATGTCTTGGCCGATCGTCAGACCGTCCGGAATGACGCAGTTTTCGTCGAGAATGCAGCGT
>DATMKO010000445.1:0-4208 GCA_035571175.1 Steroidobacteraceae bacterium
GCGGCCGGCAATCCGGTCGATATCACCGGCGGCGAGCCGCCCACCACCTATCAGAACACCGTGCGATTGGGATTGCAGGACCCGCGCATTCACGCGCTGATCCTTGGCTATTGGCACACCATCATCACGCCGCCCATGGTATTTGCAAAATTGATGGTGGAGGTGGTGGCTGAAATGCGCGCGCAAGGCATCGAAAAGCCGGTGGTTGCCTCGCTTGCAGGCGATATCGAAGTAGAGGAAGCGGCGGAGTATTTGTATCAGCACGGCATCCCGGCGTACGCCTACTCCACGGAAATTCCCGTGGCGGTTCTCGGCGCGAAATACCGCTGGGCGCGCGGTGCAGGACTGATTCCGCCGGTGTGACCGATCCCGCAGGTTAGCGGCGGATAGTTGCGGCGCCGGCGTCGAACGGCAGCTATGCTCTCTGTCATGATTTTCGCGCCGCAAAAAGCTCTGTTGCGCAGGATGTTCGATGCCGCCATAGCATCCGCACAGCCGGCGCGATGCATTCCGCCGCATCTTCCCGCCGTGCCGCGCGGCAGGCTGGTCGTCGTGGGCGCGGGCAAGGCTGCCGCCGCGATGGCGCGCGCCGTCGAGGACAACTGGCCAGGGCCGCTCTCCGGGGTTGTGGTCACGCGTTATGGTTACGCCGTGCCTTGCAATCAGATCGAGGTTCTCGAGGCTGCGCATCCGGTGCCCGATGCTGCCGGATTGCTTGGCGCGCAGCGCGTTCTCGAGGCAGTGCGGGGACTGGGCGCAGATGACTTGGTGCTCGCTCTGATATCCGGCGGTGGCTCGGCGCTGCTGCCGCTGCCGGTGGCAGGATTGACGCTCGAGCAGAAACAGAATGTGAATCGGGCGCTGCTCAAGTCGGGCGCCACCATCAGCGAACTGAACTGCGTACGGCGGCATTTGTCCGCCATCAAAGGCGGCCGGCTGGCCGCCGCGTGCTATCCCGCTCGGGTGCTGACCCTGATGATCTCGGATGTGCCGGGCGACCGGCCCATCGACATCGCTTCCGGCCCCACGGTCGGAGATCCCACGACTTCAGCCGATGCTCTAAGCATTGTGCAGCGCTATGGCATAGATCTGCCGCCGCCGGTGCTCGACATATTGGCGAGCGGTCGGGGGGAATCGGTGAAACCGGACGATCCCAGGCTCGCGCACACAGCCGCGCGCATCATCGCCACCCCGCAGCTGGCGCTCGAAGCGGCCGCCGCCGTGGCGCGCGAAGCAGGTATTCCAGCCTACATTCTCGGCGACGCCATCGAAGGCGAGGCGCGTGACGTGGGCAAGGTGCTGGCCGGCGTCGCGCTGCAGGTGGCTGAGCGGGATCAGCCGGTCGCCGCGCCTTGTGTAGTGCTTTCGGGCGGCGAAACCACCGTAACCGTACGCGGCAGCGGGCGCGGCGGACGCAACGTCGAATTCCTGTTGTCGCTCGCGATCGCGCTCGACGGTCACACACGCATCTACGCGCTTGCCGGCGACACGGACGGCGTCGATGGTCAGGAGGAAATCGCCGGCGCCTGCCTCGGACCGGATTCGCTGGCACGCGCGAGGGCGCTTGGATTGAAGCCAGAGAACTCGCTTCAGGACAACGACGCCCATAGTTTCTTCAGCGCGCTCGGCGATTCGGTGATCACCGGGCCCACGCTGACCAACGTCAATGACTTCCGCGCCATTCTGGTCGCAGCAGGTGGCGGCGGGATTGGCGAGCGAAAGCCTCTGTCTGGTACTCTTTAGCGCATGGAAACTCCGCTGACGCCTCTGGAATTTTTGCGCCGCGCGCGCAAGCTGCATGGCGGGCGCGAGGCGGTGATAGACGGCAATTTGCGGTTCACTTACGCGCAATTCGCGCAGCGCTGCGACCGCTGGAGCGCGGCGCTGGCCAAGCTGGGCGTCCGCAAGGGCGATCGGGTCGCGACGATTGCGCCCAATACGCACCAGCATCTCGAACAATTCTACGCGATACCGCAGCTGGCGGCGGTCATCGTGCCGATCAACTATCGGCTCTCGGCCGACGACTTTGTGTATGTCGCAACCCACAGCGGCGCGCAGGTCCTGTGCGTGCACGCCGACTATCTCGACACGGTCGATAGCGTTCGCGACCGCATGCCCGCGGTCCGTCACTTCGTCGCGCTCGAAGGCAACAAGCCGGGTTGGCTCGAATATGAAGCGCTGATTCAAGGCAGCGGCGAATCGTTCGACGTCCCGGAATTTGCCGAAACCGATCTGCTGGCGATCAACTATACCAGCGGCACGACCTCGCGCCCGAAGGGCGTGATGATCACGCATCGCAATGCGTGGATCAATTCGGTGGGCACGCTGGTGCATTGGCCGATGACCCCGGCCGATCGCTACCTGTGGACGCTGCCGATGTTTCATGCCAACGGCTGGACATTCACGTGGACCGTGACCGCGGCCGGTGCGGCGCACATCTGCTTGCGTGCCGTAGAAGCCGCGGCAATTTACGAACTGGTGCGGCGCGAACGAGTGACGCATCTTTGCGCGGCACCCACCGTCCTGATCGGCATCGCCAATGGGCCTGAAGCGCAGCGCGTGCATCTGCCTCGCGGCGTACGGCTGTTCACCGCCGGGGCGCCGCCGGCGGCGGCAACGATTGAGCGCATGGAATCCGATCTGGGCTGGGATGTAACCCACGTCTATGGTTTGACCGAGACGGCGCCGTTCATTTCCATTTGCGAACCCATGCCCGAACACGCGACACTTTCCAGCGCAGACCGCGCGATCGTCAAAGCCCGTCAGGGCGTTGAGCTCATTACGTCCGGCGAACTGCGCGTCGTGGACCACGATATGAAAGATGTGCCGCATGACGGCACGACCATGGGCGAAATAATCGCCCGCGGCAACGTCATCATGCGCGGCTATTACAACGATGCGCAGGCCACCGATACGGCCTTCGCCGGCGGCTGGTTCCACTCGGGCGATGGCGCCGTGGTTCATGCCGATGGCTACGTCGAAATCCGCGACCGGTTCAAAGACGTGATCATCAGCGGCGGCGAAAATATTTCCTCAATCGAAGTCGAAGGCGCTCTTTTGCGGCACCCCTCAGTGCTCGAGGTTGCCGTGGTCGGAATGCCGCACGAGAAATGGGGCGAATCGCCCCACGCGTTCGTCGTGTTACGCGCCGGGATGTCCGCAACTGCTGCCGACCTGCACGATTTCGCGCGCGGCGCATTGGCGCACTTCAAAGTGCCGAGCGCGTTTCATTTTGTGAAGGAATTGCCGAAGACGGCGACCGGAAAAATTCAGAAATTCGTGTTGCGCGGCAAGCAGGCTGCGATAATGCGGCAATGAGCGGATTCTAAGGCTTAGGGCTTGAGCACAGCGCATTTCACCGACGCCGAGCGCAGGATCACGCTCATTGGAGTGATGATCGTCTTCCTGTTGTCGGCTTTGGATCAGACCATCGTGTCCACCGCCATGCCGGTGATCATCAGTCAATTGCATGGACTCGAGCTGTATGCGTGGGTGACCACGGCATATCTTCTGAGCTCGACGGTGATGGTGCCGATCTGGGGAAAGCTGGGGGATCTTTACGGCCGCAAGCCGATATTGCTTGCGGGAATAGGGTTGTTTCTGTTCGGCTCGTGGCTCGCCGGGCTTGCCGGCGAGTTTGGCGACCTGCCGCTGCTCGGCGGTGGCATGGTGCAGCTGGTCGTGTTCCGGGCGGTGCAGGGATTGGGCGGCGGCGCGCTATTTACAACCGCCTTCGCCATCATCGCGGACCTGTTCCCGCCGCGGGAACGCGGCAAATTCGCCGGCCTGTTCGGCGGTGTCTTTGGGATTGCCAGCGCCATCGGCCCGCTGCTGGGAGGCTATTTCACCGATCACGGCACGGTAACCGTGGGCGGCCATGTCATCGAAGGCTGGAGATGGGTGTTTTATCTGAATCTACCCATGGGGCTGATTGCCCTGTTCATGGTGATAGCCAAGATGCCGAAGCTCTCGCATGCGGCAAAGGGCAGCATCGACTACCTGGGCGCGGTCCTGATCGTGGCGGCGTGCGTGCCGCTGCTGCTGGCTCTGACCTTCGGCGGTCAAAAGTATGCGTGGAGTTCGCCCGTGGTCTTAGGTTTGCTTGCGATGTTCCTCATCTGCACGGTTTTGTTTGTGCTGGTGGAACGACGACTCAAGGACCCCATCATCCATATGGAGCTGTTCAACAACAGAGTGTTCACCTGGGC
>DATMKO010000446.1:0-4039 GCA_035571175.1 Steroidobacteraceae bacterium
TCGCCCATTCGGTGAAGGCTCGCCCGAACTATTTGCCATCCACCGAGAAAGCCAGCAGCACATTGTTGGGCGGGCCGGCCATTGCGCCGGCATAACCCGCAATGATGTACATCATGCCGCCGGCCACGGTCGGCCCCGCCACGTCGAGCGTGCCGCCGGACTGGTCCTTGACGCCGTTGATGGTTTGATACTTCTGAGCCGCGGTATCGAAATCCCACAGGATCTTGCCCGCGTCGACACTGTAGGCGCGCAGGTGCCCGTCGGTGGTGGTCGACAAGATCACTCCGGGAATTACGGTGGGCGCCGCCGATTGAGCATTGAAACATCGTCCACTGAAGCCGCAGGGAATCTTCGGCGCCGGCGTGTACCAGAGCTGCGCGCCCGTGGCGGGATCCAACGCGAACAACCCCGGTTTGCCCTTCGGCGGCGGCGCGAACAGATCAGCCACGGCGACGTACAATCGCTCGTCGTCCGCAGCCATGCCCCATTCGATGCCGCCCATTGCACTGCCGGCGCCCACCTTGTTGCGCCAAAGAGTCTTTCCCTCATCCGGATCCATCCCAAATACCACGCCGGATTTCTGACCCGCCAGAATGATGTCCCTGCCATTGCGCAGCTTGAACAGGATCGGCGACGCGCCGAAATCGTGATCCGGTCCGCTGACCGTCGGGCAATTCGGCGTCCCCGGTCGATAACAGCCCATCAGGAAGCTATCGTTTTCCGTAACCTGGTTTCGCCACTTGACCTTTCCAGTGGCAAGATCCAAGGCGATGATTGCATCGGAGCCATTTTCCTTCACATCCGTGTAGGAATCGCCCGTGCCGATGTACACGGCGCCGCGCTTGGCATCGATGGTGGGCGCCGACCAGACGGCGCCCCCTGCCGGGCCATACATCTGAGTGCCGGCAGAATTCTTCACCGTCGGCTGCGGCTGCTGCTCGATGGTGTAGGTTTTCCACACCAGCCGACCGTCCTTGGCATCAAGCGCGGCCAGGGCACCGCGCGCCGTGCAGCACTCGTAGGAGCCGATGCCGCCCGCCGTTTCCTCCCAGGAAGAGATGGGTACATAGAGCATGCCCTTGTACAACGCCGGTGCGCCGGTCAGCGTGCCGCGCGCATGCGTTTCGAGTTTGATCTTCCATTGAAGTTTGCCGCTGGCCGCATCCAGCGCGTATTCATTGCGCTGAAAGTCGCCGAAGAACATCAGATAGCCGCTGGGGCTCGCGCCCGCCACCCTGCCTATGAGCGGAGTGGTGCGTACCCCGGCGTCGGCATCGAAGCGCCAATACATGCAGCCGGTTTTAGCGTCGAGCGAGTAAATTCTACCGCTGGAGCTGGTGAGAAACAGCCGTCCGCCGACCAGGGTCGGCTGGCCATAGCGGCCGCCGATATAGGTCATTGACCACTTGACCTGCAAGCGCGGCACGTCGCTCCCCGCAAGACCGGGCTTTGGCTGCAAGCGCGAGTTGCGCGCATCGATGCTCCATCCGTTCCAGCCGGGCCCGGACATGCTGAACTTTGCCGCGGTTGCGCACGCCGCTGGATCGCTCGCCTGTTCGGTCATTCCATCGGAGGAGAGATAGGCGGCAATGGAATTGATGTCCGCATCGCTCAAGCCCGCCGCCATCGGCTGCATGACGCCGGTCTTCAGCGTTGCCTCCAGGTCGTCGGGAAAGTGCCTGGTCAGCGCAATTTTTGGCGGCGCGCGATCGACCGCCGGATCGTGACAGGAGGCGCAGCGTGTCTTGAACAAGATCTCGCCATGCGCGACGACGGCTGCGGCGGCTTCAGCGGAAGTCGCAGCCGCGCGCGGCCCGGCGAGCGCCGCGCCGAGCACGTCCTGCGCCATGGAACCAAACAACACAAGCCCCGTCACGAGGCCAAAGGTTCTGGAATTTCGCTGCATACTTCCCCAGGTGCTACGCAACCGCACGACACGCAACCGAGGTTTTAGTAATTTCCGGTTTGCGCCGGCTGATTCTACACGTTGCACGGCGTCGACAAGGCACCTGTCGCCAGCGCATGGTCAGCGCAACTCGTAGTACGCGATCAGGCGCAAGTCGTCCTCATGCTGGTTGCTTGGCTCCGCTTGCGAGACATGCCCGTAGCGCGCGCGCAGTTTGAGTCCCCGCAGAATCCTGAATTTCGGCGTCCACTCGAGGTTGACATCGTACTCGGTCTGCGCGTACTCCTTGACCACATCCGGGCTCGAACCATGCACCCATAGTGCGTATGCACTCAAGCCTGTCACTCGGGGGAAGTTGTATGCGAGCCTCAGCATCGTGGCATTTTCTCCGGCGCGGTAGAAGTTTTCGACCTGCACGGCCGTGTAGCCCGGATAGCCGCCCCACGGATTGATCATATCGGTGCCGCTGCCGTTGGAACCTCGCGTCCCGATCGCGGTCTGGGTGCGCGCCGCCGTCAACAGTACCGGGCCCAGCGCAAGATCGGCCTTCATGCCGCCCTGGTCGGTCAAGAACGGTTTGCCGGTGAGCAGGTTGTCGCCGGTGCTGCGCTGATCGGCGTACTGTGCGGCCAGCGTCAGGCGTATTCGGTTGGCAAGCGGGATGGCGTACGTGATTTCCGTATACGCGATGTTGATGATGTCTTTGCTGTAGTAGTCAATGGCGCCGATCGAGAACGCTCCGAGTTTGTAGTTGGCGCCGGCCACATCAACGCCTCGGGCCACCCCGGCGGGCGCCCCCGCGGCGGTGGCCATGGACTCGAAATCTTCGGAATTGCGCGGTTTGATCTTGTCGGCATAGCCCGCGCCGAAGCGCAGCGCCGCGTCGTCAGATTCGCCGACCACTCCCTGTACCGCGTATACCTGGAAGGTGTTCGGCGTCATGAAGGAATCCTGGGTGTTGATGAAAGGCGTGTCGAACCCTCGACGGCCGACGGTCGCCACGATTTCATCGGTGAGCCGGAACTGGCCATAGAGCTCGCCGATGACGCTGTAGGGCTTCTGATCATCCCGCAGCAGCTTGGTGCCGCTCCGGTCGAGCGGCGCATCGAGCGCCTGTGAGGTATAGCCCGTCGCCCCCAGCGCCAGGAAATTGGCGAAGTAGCCGGTCTTGAATCCGGCCAAGCCGCCCAGGGTCCAGGCCTGACTTTCCGTGAGATTGAAATTGTCGGTGTCCTCATAAAATGAGCGCAGCTGCACGCTGAAGGTGGTATCGCGCAAGCCGACGAATCTGGACTCGCTCAGCAATGTTTGAATGGGTCTGCGCTCAAAACTTTGCGGCAGCTGGGTTTGGCCCTGCTCGATCGAGTTCGGCGCCTCGGACTCATCGCTGGTATCGCCAAGCAGCGACTGGTCGGAACCCGCGGCCCCGGTGGCCGCTATTTCCGCAGCGGCCGGCTCGGGCCCCGGCAATGCCTGCACGCGACCGGCCGCTCCACACATCGCCGACAACGCCAGCAGCGTCAGTGCACCCCGTCGAACATGCATTTGGGAGTCTCGCCTGTGGGATCTGAATCATAGCTTGCAGGCTAGGCAAGCATCGGGGTGGACCTTGGTCCAATGGCGCGCAAACTGCCGGCGAATCGCCGTGTTAAGCGCATCAGCCGAAAAGATCGGCAATGACCTCTTCGCCCAGTGCAAATCCAGTTGATGCTCCCGAACCGCTGGTGACCATCACCAGGCGAACCGCAGGCGACGGCGCATCGATGAACATCGTGCGCTCGGTAGCCGAGGCATAGGTGCCCGTCCAACGCTCGAGCACCGCCGGTGCGCGCCGGCCCGTCGCCGCTGCGAACTCCTCGAGAATCAATTCATCGACGCGCGCATCGGCAAACGGATCTGGGGTTACGGCGCGATGATGGCTATCGCCGACGATCAGACTGCCGTCAGCGCCCTGCACGACGATGAGATGAACCCCGTGTTTCAAGTGCTCGCGCTGTTCTGCCTCGAGCCGCGCCCGCAGCGGCGCCGCTTCCGGCAGCGCCGAATAGCCGGCGTAGCGCAGCAGGCTGAGATCGGACATCAGTGCGGCGGGCAAAGAAAATCCCGGACTCGCCACCTTCAGTATCTGCAGCT
>DATMKO010000447.1:0-4925 GCA_035571175.1 Steroidobacteraceae bacterium
GGCTGGGTATCGCGTTCGGCGTAAAAGCGCAGCACCTCCTCGAGGCTGTGAAACACGCCGTTGTGAAAGAATACGCGCCGCCGTGCGGCATTGCGCAATGACGGGGTGCGGAACAGACCGCAATATTCACTTTTGTCCTGGAAGTCGGTGCGCAGCGGGCCGCACAGCCCCAAATCGAAATACTCTGGATCCGCATTGGCGGGAATCTTCAGATTGCGGGGCGCGCCGATCCCGGCATAGCCGAAGTCGGTGAACGGGGGAAACGCGCCATTGTGCATGGCGCTGGGATGACAGCGCGCGCAATTGCCCTTTGCAGGATCATTGAACGCTGCCAAGCCGCGCGTTTCCACGCGGCTCAAACTGGCTTCATGGCGCAGCCAGGCATCGTACTTGCTGCTGTAAGGATAGAACTCGCCGGGGCTTTGTTGGTAGGCCTCAAGCGCCATCAACACGCCCTTGAACGCCAAATTCTCATCGCCAAAGATGTTCTCGCCGAAGGCCGCCCGCATCTTTGCGGCGTAGCCGGCATGCCGCACTGTGGCGACCACGGCGCCCACGTCCGCATTGGCCATCTCGAAGGGCGAGAACAAAGGCAGGCGAGCCTGATCGTGAACCGATTGGGCGCGTCCATCCCAGGTGCGTCCCCCGGCCGGCCCCTGATCGATGCTGTCATCCCCCTCATCGTCGAAGTAATGCTCGGTAAACGGCGGCACATTCTGCCCATACGTGAGCGCAGGTACTGCGCGTACGCCATAGCGCCGCCCATCCGCGCCGCCGCGCTGTACCGGCAAATCATTCGGCGGTCCGAACGCGTGCCCCGGGGCGTGACAGGTCACGCAGGAAATCCTGCCTGAAGCCGACAAGGCGGGATCGAAGAACAATGCGCGGCCGATCGCCGTCAGGGCCGTGGGCGTGGGTGCTCGCTCGAAGGAGTTTGCATAGAAAGGGGCGGTGTCGGCGGCGCTGGCGTCAGCGGCCAGCGCCGACGCGAGCGTCAATGCGGCAATGGCGGCGCCAAGACCCGCGGATCGCGGCTGCCTCGCCGGTCTGATCAGTGGACTGAACTGCCGCGGTCGCGGAAGTTGGCCGCCTTGAACAACTGCGCGACATCGACTGCGTCGAACACATAGGCGCGGTTGCAGAAATCGCAGCGCACTTCGACTTCGCCGCGCTCGGCCAGCACCGAGCGGGTCTCTGTCTCGCCCAGGCCCTGCAGCATGCCGGCGACCCGCTCGCGCGAGCAGCGGCAGCGAAAATAAACGGGCGACGGTTCGAACAACCGCACGTCGTCCTCATTGAACAGCCGGTGCAGAATCTCCGCATCGGCCAGTGAGCGCAGCTCATCGGCGGTCAGCGTTTCGGCGATCAGCTGAACGCGCCGCCAGGCATCCTCGATCAGCACCGCATCCTTGGGCGCCGGGGAACTCGCGCCGGGAAGCTTCTGCAGCAGCATTCCCGATGCGCCTTGCGCGTCCGCGTGCAGCCAAAGCCGCGTCGGCAATTGCTCGGAATTTTCGAAGTAACTCTGCAAGGCTTCGGCCAAGCGCGTGCCGGCGATGGGCACAATGCCTTGGTAGCGCTGCGCCCCGGCATCGGTCTCCAATGTCACGGTCAGATTGCCGTCACCCATCAAATCGCCGATTCCTGCCAAACCGGCGGCATCCGCGTCTCGATAGCGCGCAAGACCCCGGACTCCGAGGCCGCTGGTGCATTGCACGAGCATCAGATGCATCGGTCCGGCGCCCTGCAGCTGCAGCGATAATACCCCGTCGAATTTCACGGTGGCCGCCAGCAGCAATGACGCAGCCACCGCCTCGCCCAGCGTGTCGCGAATCGCGTGCGGATACTCGCGATGCTCGATCAAGGCGCGCCACGCCGCATCCAGGTGCACCAAGTGTCCGCGAATCGGGTATTGCTCGAACAAGAAGCGATGCAGACTATCGCGGTCATGCATGTTTGACGCCGTCCAACTTGGTTTTCAACAGCTCGTTGAGTTGCGCGGGATTCGCCTTGCCCGCAGTCGCCTTCATGACCTGTCCTACGAAGAATCCGAACAGCTTGTCCTTCCCCGCCCGGTAGTCGGCCAGCTGCTTGGGATTCGCGGCGATTACCGCGTCGATCACCGCCTCGATTGCGCCGGAGTCGGTGATCTGCCGCAGGCCCTTCGCCTCGATGATCGCGTCCGCCGGCTTACCCTCGGACCACATCGCTTCGAACACCTCCTTGGCAATCTTGCCGGAGATCGTTGCATCGACGATGCGCAGCAGCAGGCCGGTCAATTGCGAGCTTTTAACGCGTGAGCTCCCGACATCGACGTTGTCGCGATTCAGTGCGCTCGACAATTCGCCCATCACCCAATTCGCCGCGAGCTTCGCGTGGCCCGCGCCCACGCCGGATACCACGGATTCGAAATACGCCGCAAGTTCGCGGCTGGCGCAGAGCACGCCGGCGTCGTATGCCGACAGCGCAAACTCTTTGGCGAAACGGGCCGCCTTTTCGTCAGGCAGCTCCGGCAAGGTCGCGCGCACGGCCTCGATGAATGCGGAATTGATTTCGAGCGGCAAGAGATCGGGATCCGGGAAATACCGATAGTCGTTGGCTTCCTCCTTCGAGCGCATCGACCGGGTTTCATCCTTGTCGGAATCGTACAGCCGGGTCTCCTGTACCACCGTGCCGCCGCTTTCGATGAGCTCTATCTGGCGGGCGATTTCATATTGGATCGCCTTCTCGACAAATCGAAACGAATTCAAATTTTTGATTTCGGCGCGGGTGCCGAATTTTTCGCGGCCCTTGGGGCGCACCGACACGTTGGCATCGCAGCGAAACGAGCCTTCCTGCATGTTGCCGTCGCAGATCTCAAGATAACGCACCAAGGTATGGATCTTCTTCATGTACGCGACCGCTTCCTTGGCGGAGCGCATGTCCGGTTCGGAGACGATTTCGAGCAACGGCGTGCCGGCGCGGTTCAAATCGATGCCGGTGGCATTGGCCAGTCCCTCGTGCAGCGATTTGCCGGCATCCTCTTCGAGATGCGCGCGTGTTATGCCGATGTTTTTGACCGTACCGTCGTCGAGCATCACCGTGAGCGAGCCGCGCGCCACCACCGGCAACTCGTACTGGCTGATTTGATAGCCCTTCGGCAAGTCAGGGTAGAAGTAATTCTTGCGCGCAAACACGGAACGGTGCGCAACCGTGGCGCCGATCGCCAAGCCGAACTTGACCGCCATCCGCACGGCCTCGGCGTTCAGCACCGGCAATACGCCGGGATACGCCAAGTCGACCAGATTGGCCTGCGTGTTTGGCGGCGCACCAAAAGCCGTCGCGGATGCCGAGAAGATCTTCGACTTGGTGGCCAGTTGGGCGTGTATTTCCAGCCCGATGACTGTTTCCCAGCTGCTCATCACTCGTACCCGCGCGGCGCGCGCCGATGCCAATCGGTGGCCTGCTGGAATTGATGTGCCGCGTTCAAGAGTTTTGCTTCCGCAAAATGCGGCCCCACCAGTTGCAGACCCATCGGCAACTCATCGACGAACCCACAGGGCAACGACACGCCGGGAAGTCCCGCGAGATTCGCGCCGATGGTGTAGATGTCGTTCAGATACATGGTGACCGGGTCATGCATCTTCGCGCCGATGTCGAAAGCCGGCGTCGGCGTGGTGGGGCTGATCACCAGATCCACCTTTGCAAACGCCGCGCGAAAATCATCGGTGATCAAGCGGCGCACCTTCTGCGCCTTCAAATAGTAGGCGTCGAAATATCCCGCAGACAGCACATACGTGCCGGTCATGATGCGGCGTTTGACTTCAGCGCCGAAGCCCTCGCCTCGCGATCGCGTGTAAAGATCCGCCAGGTCCTTGGGGTTTGAACAGCGGTAGCCGAACCGCACGCCGTCGAATCGGGACAGATTCGAGGAACACTCGGCCGGCGCAACCACATAGTACGTGGGCACGGATAGCGGCAGGTGCGGCAGACTGACCTCGAGTGTTTCGGCCCCCAAACTTCGGTAGATCTTCAGGGCGTCTTGAATGAGCGCGGCGTTACGGGCCTCCAAACCCTCGAAGAATTCCCGCAGCAGGCCGATCTTCAATCCCTTGAGCGGTGCGCCCAAAGCGGCTGAGTAATCCGGAACCGGCGCATCGACGCTGGTCGAATCCAAAGGATCGAA
Organism: Steroidobacteraceae bacterium; assembly: GCA_035571175.1. Lineage (GTDB taxonomy): Bacteria > Pseudomonadota > Gammaproteobacteria > Steroidobacterales > Steroidobacteraceae > Bog-1198. The sequence goes on from DATMKO010000447.1 coordinate 4,166, forward strand.
CCCCGCCATCACCTGCAAAACCGCAGACGCATCCGCCGCCGAGCGGGCGAAGACCCCCGCCTGATCGAGGCTGGAGGCAAAGGCGACCAGCCCATAGCGCGACACGCGACCATAGGTCGGCTTGAGGCCGGTCACTCCCGTCAGGGCCGCCGGCTGGCGAATTGAACCGCCGGTATCGGTGCCGGTTGCGAACGGCGTCAGGCGCGCGGCGGTCGCCGCCGCCGAGCCGCCGGACGATCCCCCGGGTACCTTGGCCGTATTCCAGGGTTTCCTGACTGGCCCGTAGTAGCTGGTTTCGTTGGAGGAGCCCATGGCGAACTCGTCCATATTGGACTTGCCCAGCATCACCGTGCCCGCGGCCTTGAGCCTTGCCACCACCGTCGCATCGTAGGGCGCCACGAAGTTGTCGAGCATGCGCGAGCCGCAGCTCGTGCGCACGCCATCGGTGCAGAAAATGTCTTTATGAATGAGGGGGATGCCGAGCAGAGGGCCGCGTTCGCCGCCCGCAAGACGGCGATCGGCGGACTCCGCGTCCTGCATCGCCCGCTCAGGCGTAAGCGTGATGAATGCGTTGAGCGCAGGGTTCAGCCGCTCGATCCGGCCGAGGAAGTGGCGGGTTAGCTCCACGCTGGAAATCTGTCTTTTGGCAAGGCGGTCGGCGAGTTCGCCGATATTTAGGTTATGCAGCATCACTCAAGAATAGCACCCGTCTAATCGATCACTCGCGGCACGACGTACAGCCCCGCCGCCACAGCCGGTG
>DATMKO010000448.1:0-5634 GCA_035571175.1 Steroidobacteraceae bacterium
ACCGCCGTGCGGCGCTCCGACAGGCTGCCGATCTCCGCAATCGCGAGCGCCAGCGTATCGGCGGCAAATGCCACGGGCTCGGCGTGAAAATTTCCGCCGGACAGCACATCGCCGCCTTCGGTGAACAGCAGCGGATTGTCCGTCACGGCATTGGCCTCCAGCTCCAAGGTTACGGCGCAATTTCTGATCAAATCCAGACAGGCGCCCATTACCTGCGGCTGACAGCGGAACGAATAGGGATCCTGGACGCGCGTGCAGTCGAGATGCGAGGCGCGAATCGCGCTGCCGGCAATCAATTCGCGATACTCGCGCGCGACCGCAATCTGGCCTGGTTGCCCGCGCAGCTGTTGAATGCGTTCATCGAAGGGCGAGTCGCTGCCCTTCAAGGCATCGACCGACATCGCGCCGGCGATCACCGCGGCCGCAAACACATCCTCGGCGCCGAACAGCCCCGCCAGCGCAAGCGCTGTCGAAACCTGGGTGCCGTTGATCAGCGCCAGGCCCTCTTTGGCATGCAGTTTTATGGGTTTGAGTCCGGCCATCGAGAGTCCGTCGGCCGCGGGCAGCATTGTCCCGCGCACTCGCACCTGCCCTAAGCCCAGCAGCGCCGTGCTCAAGTGCGCCAACGGCGCGAGATCGCCGGAGGCGCCCACCGAACCTTGCGCCGGAATCACCGGGTAAACGCCATGCTCGAGCAGGGCGAGCAGGGCATCCATCAGTCCGGAAGTGATGCCGGAGTGTCCGCGTGCCAGCGCATTTATTTTCAGAGCCAGAGTCAGGCGCACCACCTCATCAGGCAGCGCAGCGCCCACGCCCGCCGCGTGCGACAGCAGCAGATTTCGCTGCAGCAATTCGAGTTGCTCGGCGGGTATGCGGGTCTGGGCGAGCAGACCGAAACCCGTGTTGATGCCGTAGGCCGCTTCCCCGGCGGCGACGATCTTGTCCACCAGGGCGCTCGCCGCTGCGATTCGCGCGCGATCGTGCGCCGACAATTTCATCAGCGTCGGCTGCTCGTAGATGCGCCTCAAGGCGGCCAGCGACAGGGTACCGGCATGCAGTTCCACGGTGTTGATCAAGGTCGTTCTATCATCGGCAGTTTCAGTCCCTGCTCGCGCGCGCATTCCATGGCGCTCTCATAGCCGGCATCGGCATGGCGCATGACTCCCGTCGCCGGGTCGTTCCACAGCACGCGCCGAATGCGCTTACCCGCCGCTTCGCTGCCGTCGCAGACGATCACGACGCCGGCGTGCTGCGAGAAGCCCATGCCGACGCCGCCGCCGTGATGAATCGATACCCAGCTCGCGCCCGAGGCTGTGTTGAGCAAGGCGTTCAGCAACGGCCAGTCGGAGACCGCGTCGGAGCCGTCTTTCATCGCTTCGGTTTCCCGATTCGGACTCGCGACCGAGCCGGAGTCCAGATGGTCGCGGCCGATCACAATGGGCGCGGAGAGTTCGCCGCTCTTGACCATGTCGTTGAACGCCAATCCCAAGCGATGGCGCTGCCCCAATCCCACCCAGCAGATGCGCGCCGGCAAGCCTTGAAAGTGAATTCGCGAACGCGCCATGTCCAGCCAATGATGCAGATGCGGATCGTCCGGAATCAATTCCTTCACCTTGGCATCGGTTTTATAGATGTCCTCGGGATCGCCCGAGAGCGCCACCCAACGAAATGGCCCGATGCCTCGGCAGAACAGCGGCCGGATGTATTCGGGCACGAACCCGGGAATGTCGAAGGCCTGCGCGACGCCGGCATCGAAAGCCACCTGCCGCAAATTGTTGCCGTAGTCGAATACCGGCAGCCCCATGCGCTTGAAACGCAGCAAGTACTCGACATGCCTGGCCATCGACTTGGCAGCGGCCGCGGCGGTGCCGGTAGGATCGCTGCCGCGCCGCTCGTCCCATTGTTCCAGCGACCAGCCCTGCGGCAAGTAGCCGTTGACCGGGTCGTGAGCGGAGGTTTGATCGGTCAACGCATCGGGTTTGATGCCGCGCTCGAGCAGTGCATGCAGCACATCGACGATATTGCCGAGCAGCGCCACTGAAATCGGCTTGCCGTTCTTTTTCGCCGTCGCGATCATCGCGAGGGCTTCGTCCAAGGTGCGCGCTTGAGCATCGACGTAGCCGGTCTCGACCCGCTTGGCGATGCGGCTGGGGCGGCATTCCACCGCCAACAGGCTGGCGCCGGCCATGGTGGCCGCCAGCGGTTGCGCGCCGCCCATGCCGCCGAGGCCGGCCGTGAGAATCCACTTGCCGGAAAGGTTGCCGCCGAAGTGGCGGCGGCCCATCTCGACAAAAGTTTCATATGTGCCCTGCACGATGCCCTGGCTGCCGATATAGATCCACGAGCCGGCGGTCATCTGCCCGTACATCATGAGTCCCTTGCGATCGAGTTCGTGGAAGTGTTCCCAGGTTGCCCAGTGCGGCACCAGATTGGAATTGGCGATGAGCACCCGCGGCGCATCCGCATGAGTGGGGAATACGCCCACCGGTTTGCCGGACTGCACCAGCAAGGTCTCTTCTTCGGTCAAGGTTTTCAAGGTCTCGACGATGCGGTCGAAACAATTCCAATCGCGCGCGGCGCGCCCGATGCCGCCGTACACGACGAGCTCCGCCGGGTTCTCCGCGACCTCGGGGTCTAGATTGTTCATCAGCATGCGCAGCGGCGCTTCCGTCATCCAGGTGCGCGCACTCAGGGTATTGCCGCGCGGTGCGCGAATCACTCGAGGTTTCAACGGAGCTAGCATGACATTCCTCTAGGGGCGAAAGCGCCCGGACATTTCGTAGCGGGAACCTGGGTAGTATAAGCGTGCTACCGAGGCGATTTGACCGGCTGTCCAGGTTCGTCGGATGACGACCAGGCAGGGTTCGTCGCGCTGCATCGCCAGCAGCTCGCGTGTGCGTTCATCCGGCATCTGTGCGCGCAACAGATGCTCCGCTTCCTGCAGCGGCGCGACTTTGACCAGGTAGTCGTGCGGCGTGGCGCGCGCGAAATCCAAGTTCATGTAATCGGGCGCGAGCTTGGCAAGGACGTGGCGGTCCTCGAGCTGAATCGGGCGATCGTTCTCGAAGTGCACGATCAATGAGCGGAAAAGTTCGCTGCCCTCGCGCACGCAAAAATCATTCGCAAGCTCGGCGTTCGCCTGCAGCTGCTGCAGCGAAACGATTTCGGAGCGGTGCACGTGGCCCCGGGCGCGAATCTCATCGGCAATGCTGCGAATCTCGAGAGGATGCGCGCGTGCATGGGCGTCGGCCACAAAGCTGCCGACTCCGGCGATGCGCACCAGGATGCCCTCATCGCGCAGTTCGCGCAGCGCGCGATTGGCGGTCATGCGTGAGACGCCGAACGACTTAACGATGTCGTTTTCGGAAGGAACCCGGGCGGAAGTTTGCCAATTGCCGGAACCGATGTTGTCCAAAATATGCCGCTTGACCTGCAAGTACAGCGGTTCCTGCGACGCATAGTTGGCCCTGTTCATGGGTCTAATTTAAGCTGTATAGACAGGTACAGTCAACCAATTTTAACCGGGGGATAGAAATCACTCTCCTCGCGGTTTCACACCAGCGGCGCGGCGCCGAGACGCTGCACCGATTCGGCGAATTGGCGGCTGACGTCGTCTTCGAGCCGGTGGCGGCGATTTCTTATCACCCAGCGGCCCGCGACCATGACGTCGCGGATGGCAGCATCGCCGCCGGCGAACAGCAGATGATCCAGCGCGGTGTCGGCTGCCGCACCCACCATGGATGGATGCGCCGCGTCGAGCACCAGCCAGTCGGCGCGCCGACCGGGGGCGATCAACCCGACCGGCTGCCCCAGCGCCTGCGCGCCGTTCACTGCGGCACCGTGCCACAAGCGGGTGCCCACATGCTGCTCGGCGCCGGTGGCGAGCACGCTGCGTTGCTTCTTGCGCAGCCGCTGTTGGTACTCCAGCCAGCGCAGTTCTTCCGCCGGGTTTACCGTGGATTGGCTGTCCGAGCCGATGCACAGGCGTCCGCCCAATTTCAGGAAACGCGCGCTGTCGAACAACCCATCGCCGAGATTCGCCTCGGTGCTGATCGATACGCACACGGTTGCGTTGCTCGCCGCAATGCCTTTCAGCTCCTCCGGGGAGGCATGGGTGGCATGCACCAGACACCAGTGCTGCGTCAACAGCGCTTGATCGAGCAGCAGCTCGATGGGGCGTCGACCGGTCGCCGACTCGCAGGCACGCACCTCGCGCAATTGTTCGGCGACATGGATGTGCAGCGGCATGGCGGCATCGATGCTGCGCAGTGCGAGGCTTGCTTCCCTCAAGACGTCGATCGGCACCGCGCGCAGGCTGTGAAATGCGGCTCCGGTGCGCACTGTGCGCGAACCGCGCCGGCGCTCCGCGCTGACCTGATCTGCGACCGCTCTCAAGAATGCATCGGTCTCCAACGCGAAGCGCGCCTGCTCGGGTTTCAGCGGCGCCGCGCCAAAATCGCTGCACTGATACAGCGTCGGCAAAAACGTCAAGCCGATACCCGCGGCAGCGGCGGCAGCGCCGATTGCCTCCCATAGAGGGTTCGCGTGCAGATATTGCGCGCCGCCGGTTTGCCTGTGCAGGTAGTGAAATTCCGCCACCGAGGTATAACCCACCTTGAGCATCTCGACGAAAAGCTGGGTCGCCACGATCTGCAGATCGTAGGGCGCAATCCGATTCGCCAGCGAATACATTGCCTGCCGCCAGGTCCAAAAACTATCGCGCACCGAGCGCCGATATTCAGCATTGCCGGCCATGGCGCGCTGAAAGGCATGGCTGTGCGCGTTGGGCATCCCGGGCACGACGATGCCGTCGATGTGCTCGACCGCGGAGGCAGGCGGCGCCTTGGCACGCGCCGTGGCGATCTCGGTGATGAAACCCTCGTCCGAGACGGTGACGTGCACGTCGCGAGTCAAGCCCTCAGGCAAATACGCGGACTGCAAACGGTAAATTGGCATCCTGGCTGTATCATACTTACTGCGGCAATCATCGGGCGATCTAGTGCGAAAATCGTCGGACAACGACTGGGACGAGGTTTGGATAGGCGCAAGCATTGCGACGATGGCGCCGGGCGCAGGCTCCTATGGCAGCATCGAAGACGCCGCGCTGGCGGTGCGTGGCGAACGCATTGCGTGGATCGGCACGGCCGCCGAAGCACGGCGCCGGGCCGCGTCGCAAGGTGCGGCCATTCGGGATGGTCAGGGTCTTTGGATCACGCCAGGGCTGATCGATTGCCACACGCACTTGATTTACGGCGGAAATCGGGTGGCGGAGTTCGAGCAAAGACTTTGCGGAGTGTCGTACGAAGACATCGCCCGCTCCGGCGGCGGCATTCTCGGAACGGTGCGAGCCACTCGCGCGGCGACCAATACCGAGCTCTATGAATCAGCGCTGGTGAGACTCAAGCGCTTGATGGCCGAAGGCGTCACGACCATCGAGATCAAGTCGGGATACGGGCTCAACCTGGATGCGGAACGCCGGCTTCTGCAGGTGGCGCGCGATTTAGGCGAGGATCAGCCGGTATCCATCAAAAAAACTTTTCTCGGTCTGCATTCCCTGCCGCCGGAATTCTCGGCTGATCGTCAGGCGTTCGTGCGTGAGGTCGCAGGACCGTGGCTCGCGTCCCTGGCTGCCGC
>DATMKO010000449.1:0-3618 GCA_035571175.1 Steroidobacteraceae bacterium
GTCGGGGTAGGACTCGACGCACGACATACCGGCGCTGGCGCAGGTCTCCTTCAATAGCCAGCGCAACGCCGCGAACAATCCGACATTGTCGAGCAGCGTTGGGCGCAGTTCCTCGATGATGCGGCGTTTTAAATCGACGCCAGCCGCCAGGTTGTTCTGCACCCGGTTCAGCCGGTTCAGCAGATCCGGATCGTTCTTGGCGAAATGCTGTTCGACCCAGGATATTTCCATGCGCGCGCCCACCAGCAGACCGCCGAGCTCGTCGTGCAATTCGCGCGCCAGGCTGGCCTTCTCGCGCTCCGCCACGCTTTGCAAATGGGTCGAAAGCTCGACCAGCTCGTGCGTCCGCTGCTCCACTTCATGCTCCAGCTGCAGTTTTTGATCGCGCAGCTCGGCGGTGAGCAGCGTGCGCCTGCGCATATCCAGATACACCAGCCGCGAAATGACCCACACCATCAGCGTGTAGAAAATGGCGCCGGCAAGGGTAATCCAGCGGCTCAAGGCCAGGGATGCGGACCAATGCGCCGCGGCGGCGGCATGCTCGGCCGCTTCACCGTCGCGAAGCTGATTCAAAATCACGCCGATGGCCTGGCCGGCATCCCGGCCCACGCTGGTCTTCATGAGGGCGATCGCAGCGCCGGGTCCCTCCTTCTGTTGAATTGCGAGGATCATCGCAAGGTCCTCAAGCCTCTTGCCGACAAAAACCTGCAAATCCCGGACGCTGGTGAGGCTGGTGTCGGCTGCCGCGTAGGCCGCGCGCAACCTTTCCAGCCGCGGTTCGACCTCGGCAACCGCCCCAAGGTAGCTCTCGAAATCTGTCTTGTCACCGGTCAACAAAAAGCCGCGCTGCGCCGCGACGGAGCGCGCCAGCGAGGTATACAACTCGTCGATTGACTGCTCGCGCGCCGCGGATTTTTGCAACCGCTCGCTGGCTTCCTGCAGTCGCGCCTGGCCCACGCCGGTCGCGAGCAGCAGCGCAATCAGGAAGCCCACAATCAGAAATGGTGGTATTGCGGCATACCACCGGCCCAAGCCATCCAGCGCTTCACTCAGGACGTTCACATGATTCATTCTGTTAACAAAATCATTCCCTGTCCAGCGTCAGCGCTTCCCCGGCCGATTGCAGGGATACGCGGTGCAGGGGGCGTCGCAGAACGCCGGCGGTTGTCGCGCCACAACATCGCCTACTATAACGCAATGCCCGTCGTTCGCCTCGACAAAGTCTTCCTGAGCTTTGGACTCAAACCATTGCTCGACAACGTCTCGCTGCAACTGCGAAAGCGCGAGCGCGTTTGCTTGCTGGGGCGCAATGGCGAAGGCAAATCCTCGCTGTTGCAACTCATCACCCGCCGGCTGCGCCCCGATGGCGGGGAGGTCTGGGTTCGTCCAGGTGCGCGGATAGCGAGTTTGGCCCAGGAAGTGTCGCCCGGCAGCGACGCGCTGGTCCGCGACGTGGTTTTGGGCGGCATCGAAGCCAGCCACGAAGAGGATTGGCAAGCGCAACTGCAGGTCGATCAAGTCGTCGCGCGCTTGGGGTTGGACGGCGCGGCGTTGATGAGCGGGCTATCCGGCGGTTGGCGCCGACGTGTGATGCTGGGCCGCGCGTTGGTAGCAGCGCCTGATGTCTTGTTACTGGATGAGCCGACGAATCATCTGGATATCGACGCCATCACCTGGCTCGAGAACATGATGCTCGAGTTTGCGGGCGCTTTGTTCTTTGTGAGCCACGACCGCTCGTTTGTGCGCCGCTTGGCCACGAAAATCGTCGAACTCGATCGCGGTTGCTTAAGCGTTTGGCCGGGCGGCTATGACGACTACGTTTTGCAGAAGCGAGCGGCGCTCGAGATCGAAGCCAAGCATGCCGCCCTGTTCGACAAAAAACTGGCGCAGGAGGAGGCGTGGATCCGCCAAGGTGTTGAAGCTCGGCGCACGCGCAATGAAGGCAGGGTCCGCGCTCTCGAGCAATTGAGAATACAGCGCCGCGAGCGGCGTGAGCGGCCGGGCACGGTGGAACTGCGCGCACAAGATGCGTCGCCGTCCGGCAAATTGGTGTTCGAGGCAGAGCACGTCAACCACAGTTTCGGCGCCGCGCCGATCATCACTGACTTCTCGGTGCGAATCATGCGGCAAGATCGCATCGGCATCATAGGGCCCAACGGCTGCGGCAAAACCACCCTGATCAAGCTTCTGGTAGGCGACCTGGAACCTAGCTCGGGAACAATCAAGCGCGGCACGAACCTGCTACCGGCTTACTTCGACCAGCAACGCGAGCAACTCGACACCACCGCATCCATCATCGACAACGTGACCGGCGGCAGCGGCGACAGCGTCATCATCGATGGTCAAACACGGCACGCGTCGGGATACCTGCGCGATTTCTTGTTTCTTCCGGAACGGCTGAACGCGCCCGTGAGCATGCTGTCGGGCGGCGAACGCAATCGCCTATTGCTGGCGCGGCTGTTCGCGCGGCCGAGCAATCTTCTGATCATGGACGAGCCGACCAATGATTTGGACGCGGAAACGCTGGAGCTCTTGGAAGAGATGGTCGCGGACTATGCCGGCACTCTGCTGCTGGTCAGTCACGACCGCGCATTTCTGGATAGTGTCGTCACCAGTACGCTGGTATTCGAAGATGAAGGTCGGGTGAGTGAGTATGTCGGCGGCTATACGGACTGGCTGCGTCAGCGCAAGGATTCGCCCGACGGCAGCCACGTGCCGAAGCCTAAGCCCGCCGCGGTCGCCAGCGCGCCGTCCTTGCCGATCAAGGCGCGGCGCCTGTCCTACAGCGAGCGGCGCGAGCTGGCGCAGCTGCCCGACAAAATCCAGCTTCTCGAAGCCGAACAGTCGGCGCTGCAAACGGCGGTCAGCGATCCTGAGCTGTTCCGCCGCGACAAGGATCAAGGCGCTGCCTCGCTGCAGCGCTTGCAAGCGCTGGCCGCGGAACTCGAGACCGCATATGCGCGATGGGATGCGCTGGAAAGCTAAGCCGCCATTAGCGGCGCGGCCGTCCGCCCCTGAGCAGGTCGCTGGGGTTCGGCGGCAGCCGCGCCCCTGCTGCATCGGGGATGACCAGCGAGGATGCCTGTTCGCGGCGCAGCTCTTGAAGCTCTTGCATGGTTTGCTGGACCGCTTGCTCCGCGGCCGCACCGAACTTATCTATCGCCACGTCCAGCGTTAGGGCTTCGATTTCGAAACTGATCGGAACGGCGCCCATCGGAGTCATGACTTGTGCCTGACCCACGAACAGCACCGGCCGCGTGGAATCCGCCGCCCCCGCTGCGCTGACGGGCGTCAGCCTGCGAATGGTGCCCACCTTGCGATCGGTAAACGTTTCCTCGCGATATATCTGCGCGGAATCCATGGTCGCCTGACGGCCTTCGTTGGCGGAACTCATGCGTGAATCACCCCTCAAGATCGATCTGGAAACAAAAGCCTAGCAGTTTTCAGCGAGGGTATGGAGGCTGATACGATACGGCGCTTGGCACACACCACCTCAGCGCGCAAGGTCCCAGCCTGGACAGCCCTTTTGGGAATCGCCCTTTTTGCGGCGGTGGTGTTCTGGGCTCATCACTTGCTCGGCATATACCACTGGCGCGACATTCTTAAGCACGTTCACGC
>DATMKO010000450.1:0-10358 GCA_035571175.1 Steroidobacteraceae bacterium
CCGCATCCAAGCCTTGCGAGAGGCAATTGCGCTTGCATTGCCGAACAAACTGGTTGAGGTCGCCAACCACAGCGGCGAATTGACCTACGAGGTCAAAGCCGATGACCTGCTGGCGGTCGCCGCGGTGCTGCGCGATGCGGCGTTATTGAAGTTCGAGATGTGCATGGACGTGTGCGGCGTGGATTATCTTTCGCATGGCCACGACGAATGGAACACGCAGAACGCCACATCGTCCGGTTTCAGCCGCGGGGTCGCGCGCGGCGCGCCGCCAGCGCGTGATCTTGCGCCGGGCCGGCGCTTTGCCGCGGTCTACCATCTGCAGTCCATTTCGCTCAATCAGCGGCTGCGCTTGAAAGTGTTCTGCGCCGACGACGAGGCGCCCATAGTCGACTCGGTGACCGACGTCTGGGCCAGCGCCAATTGGTTCGAACGTGAGGCATTCGACCTGTTTGGGATTTTGTTCAAGGGGCATCCGGACCTGCGCCGGCTGCTGACCGATTACGGTTTCATCGGCCATCCGTTTCGCAAGGACTTCCCGCTGTCGGGCCATGTCGAGGTGCGCTACGACCCCGAAAAGGCCCGCGTGGTGTATCAGCCGGTGACCATCGATCCTCGCGTTCTGGTGCCGAAAGTAATTCGTCACGACAATCGCTATGACCCGCAACTGACCAACGCGCCGGTGCATACCACCAGCATTGCGAAACAGGATGGGACTTAAGCGTGGCTGAGATCCGCAACTACACCATGAACTTCGGGCCCCAGCACCCGGCGGCGCATGGGGTGCTGCGCCTGGTTCTGGAGATGGACGGCGAAGTCATTCAGAAGGCCGATCCGCATGTCGGTCTGTTGCATCGGGGCACCGAGAAGCTTGCCGAGAGCAAGCCGTTCAATCAGTCGATCGGCTACATGGATCGACTGGATTACGTCTCCATGATGTGCAACGAGCACGCCTACGTCCTGGCGATCGAGAAACTGTTGGGCCTGGAGCCGCCGCTGCGGGCGCAATACATTCGCGTGATGTTCGATGAAATCACGCGAATCTTGAATCACCTCTTGTGGCTGGGTGCGCATGGCATCGACATCGGCGCCATGACGGTTTTCCTGTATTGCTTCCGCGAGCGAGAAGATCTCATGGATTGCTACGAAGCGGTCTCGGGCACACGCATGCATGCAACCTACTACCGCCCGGGCGGCGTGTACCGCGATTTGCCGGAATCGATGCCGCAGTATCAGTATTCAGAGTGGCGCAGCAAGAAAGATGTAGACCGCCTGAATAGCCGGCGCTCGGGCGGTTTGCTCGATTTCATTGCGGACTTCGTCAAGCGCTTTCCCGCCTGCGTCGATCAATACGAAACCCTGCTCACCGACAATCGCATCTGGAAACAGCGCACCGTGAACATCGGCGTGGTCAGCCCGCAGCGAGCCATGCAGCTGGGTTTCTCCGGGCCGATGCTGCGCGGCTCCGGCGTCGAGTGGGATCTGCGCAAAAAGCAGCCCTACGAAGTGTACGATCAAGTCGACTTCGACATTCCGGTGGGAGTCAACGGCGATTGCTACGACCGCTACCTGGTGCGCATCGAGGAGATGCGCCAGTCGACTCGCATCATCGAGCAATGCGTCGCGTGGCTGAAGGCCAATCCCGGCGCGGTGATCATCGATGATCGCAAGGTGCGGCCGCCGCGCCGCGAGCAGATGAAGGGCGACATGGAGTCGCTGATCCATCATTTCAAACTCATGACCGAAGGCTACTGCGTGCCGGAGGGCGAGGTGTACGCCGCCGTCGAGGCGCCGAAGGGCGAGCTTGGGGTGTACCTGGTGTCCGATGGCGCCAACAAGCCCTATCGATTGAAGGTACGGGCGCCGGGATTTGCGCATATCTCGGCACTCGATGAAATGGTCAGGGGGCATATGCTGGCGGATGTGGTGGCCGTCATCGGCACCCAGGACATCGTCTTCGGCGAGATCGACCGATGAGCGCGCAGCTGTCCGCGCATGTGCGCGAAGAAATCGATCGTTGGGTGGCGAAATTTCCGCCGGACCGCAAGCGCTCCGCGGTGCTCTCAGCCTTGCATGCCGCGCAACACGAGAACCAGGGCTTTTTGACCACCGACATCATGGATGCCGTGGCCGCTTATCTGGAATTGCCGAACATCCTGGTGTACGAGGTGGCCTCGTTCTATTCGATGTTCGAAACCAAACCCGTCGGCCGGCACCACATTTCGGTGTGCACCAATATTTCCTGCATGCTGCGCGGCTCGCAGGAAGTGGTCGAACACATCGAGAAGAAGCTCGGCATCAAGACGGGCGAAAGCACGCCGGACGGGCGGATTTACTTGAAGCGCGAAGAGGAATGCCTGGCCGCGTGCTGCGGCGCGCCGATGATGATGGTAGACCATGTGTACCACGAAAACCTCACGCCGCCGAGCATCGATAAGATTTTGGACGAGTTGACCTAACGCTTGAAGGGCCGCTGATGTCTTACGAACAGAATCTGGTGTTATTCGAGGCTCTCAAGCATGAGCGCTCCTGGACGCTCGAGGGCTACCGTCAGTTCGGCGGCTATCAGGCCTGGGAGAAAATTCTGCGCGAGCAGACGCCGCGCGAAAAAATCATCGACGAGGTCAAGGCGTCGGGGCTGCGCGGCCGCGGCGGCGCGGCGTTTCCGATGGGAGTGAAGTGGAGTTTCATGCCGCGCAGCTCGCCGCTGCAGAAATACGCGGTGTGCAATTCGGACGAATCGGAACCGGGCACCTGCCATGATCGCGAGATCCTGCGCTACAACCCGCATTCGGTCATCGAGGGCATGGCGATCGGCGGCTACGCAATGACGGCGACCGTCGGCTACAACTATATTCGCGGCGAGTTCCTGGCAGAGCCGATCCCGCGCTTCGAAGCTGCCCTGGCAGAGGCCTATTCCGCCGGCTTGCTGGGGAAGAATATCCTCGGGTCCGGCGTCGACTTCGATTTGCATACCTTCATCGGCGCCGGCGCTTATATCTGCGGCGAGGAAACCGCGCTGCTGGAATCGCTCGAGGGCAAGCCCGGCAAGCCGCGCTTCAAGCCGCCGTTTCCGGCAAGTTTCGGTTTGTTCGGCAAACCGACGACCATCAACAACACGCAGAGTTTTGCCTCGGTGCCCACCATCATGCGCAAGGGTGCTGCGTGGTTTGCAGGGTTGGGCCCGGTGAATTCAGGCGGCACCATCATATTCTCGGTTTCCGGCCACGTGGAGAAGCCCGGCAATTTTGAATTGCCCATGGGCGTGCCGTTCAAGGACTTGATGGCGCTGGCCGGCGGTATCTGGAAAGGGCGCAAGCTCAAGGCCGTGATTCCCGGCGGCTCATCCTGTCCGGTGGTGCCCGCTGATGTCATTTGGGAAACCAACATGGACTACGACTCCATGAAAAAAGCCGGTTCTTCGATCGGCACCGGCGCCGTCATCGTCATGGATGAGACCACGTGCATGGTGCGGGCGCTGGAGCGGCTGGCGCGTTTTTACATGTCGGAATCCTGCGGACAGTGCACCCCCTGCCGGGAAGGCACGGGTTGGCTGGATCGAATGCTGAAGCGGATCATTGCGGGTGAGGGGCGCAGCGAAGATTTAGGACTGCTGCTCGATGTGGCGAATCGCATCGAAGGACACACCATCTGCGCTCTGGGGGATGCGGCCGCGTGGCCGGTGCAGAGTTTCCTCAAGCATTTCCGAGACGAATTTCAATACATGATCGAACACAAGGGGCGCTCCATCGTCGGGCAATCAACCACCCTGGACGGCCAACCGGCCGTGGCGGCGTAAGGGCCATGAGCGACGATACGGTCAATATCGAAGTCAACGGCGTCGCCCTGAAGGCCCGCAAGGGTCAGATGATCATGCAGGTGACCGATCCGGCGCAGATCTATATTCCCCGCTTCTGTTATCACGACAAACTCACCGTCGCCGCGAATTGCCGCATGTGCTTGGTTGAAGTGGAGAAAGCGCCGAAACCGCTGCCGGCCTGCGCGACGCCGGTCACTGAAGGCATGAAGGTGTTCACCAAATCGCCGAAAGCCGTCGCCGCGCAACGCGCGACCATGGAATTCCTGCTGATCAATCATCCCCTCGACTGCCCGATCTGCGATCAAGGCGGGGAGTGCGAGTTGCAGGATCTGGCCCTGGGATTCGGGCGCGATATCTCCCGCTTCAACGAACGCAAGCGGGTGGTGAAGGACAAGAACTTGGGTTCTCTGGTCTCGACCGATATGACGCGCTGCATTCACTGCACCCGCTGCGTGCGCTTCGGCGCGGAGATTCAAGGCTACCCGCAAATGGGGACCACCGGCCGCGGCGAGCACATGGAAGTGGGCACCTATATCGAGCACAGCGTCGATCATGAGTTGTCGGCCAACATCATCGATCTGTGCCCGGTGGGCGCGCTCAACAACAAACCGTTCCGCTATCATGCGCGCGCCTGGGAAATGACCCAGTCGGCGCTGGTGTCGCCGCACGATGCGTTCGGTACGAATCTGTATGCGCATGTGCTGCGCGGCAAATTGATGCGCATGGTGCCGCGCGAGAACGAGGCGGTCAACGAAACCTGGATCGCCGATCGCGACCGCTTCGGATTCGAGGGCATGTATTCATCCGATCGCGTCGCGCAGCCGATGCTGCGGATTGACGGCGCACTCAAAGTGGTGGATTGGGAAGTGGCTCTGACCGCAGCGGCCGAGGGGTTGCAGAGCGCGATCAAGGCACACGGCGCAGCCGCCGCCGGCTTCTTGACTTCGCCGCTGGCAACCGTCGAGGAGCTGTACCTGCTCGCGCAAATCGCGCGTGGCTTGAAATGTCCCAATATCGATCATCGGTTGCGCCAGCTGGATTTCCGCGCGCAGGAAAATGAGGCGGGATTCCCCAATCTCGGCGTGGCGATCGCCGATGTCGAACGCTTGGAAGGCGTGCTGATCGTCGGATCGAATCTGCGGCATGAGATGCCGATGCTGGCGCACCGCATTCGCAAGGCGGCGGTGAAGGGCGCCGCGAAAGTAGGATTTTTGAATCCGCGCCGCTTCGAGTACATGTTCCCGGTCGCGGGCTATGTTGTTTCTGAAACCGACATGGTCAAGGAATTGACTGCGCTGGTGCACGCGGCGGCGGGGCTTGCCGGCAGGCCCGTGCCTCAAGGCGTGGCGGGCGCCAGCGTCACGGAGTCTCACCGATCGGTGGTCGGCGCGCTGTGCAATGGCACGCGACGCGCCGTAATCCTCGGCACCCTGGCGCAGCGGCATCCGGCGTACTCAGTGCTCAAGGCGCTGAGCGCAGCCCTCGCCGATCTGTGCAGCGCCAGCATGGGATTGATCACCGAGGGCGCCAACGCCGCGGGGGCCTACCTCGCGGGCGCGGTGCCGCACCGCGAACCGGGCGGCGCGCCAGCTGCGGCCGTGGGTCTGTCGGCCCGCGCCATGATGGAATCGGCGCTCAAGGCCTATGTGCTGTTCGGCGGCATCGATCCTGCAAACGATCTCGCCGCCGAGTCGGCGGCGCTCGACAAGTCGGATCTCGTCGTCGTCATCAGCACGCATTTACCGGACTCGTTGCGCGCCGCGGCGCATGTGGTGCTGCCGATCGGCTCGTTTGCCGAGACCTCGGGCACTTATGTGAGCAGCGAAGGCCGCTGGCAGAGCTGGAGCGGCGCGGCCAAGTTGCCGGGCGAGAGCCGCCCGGGCTGGAAGGTGCTGCGGGTGCTGGCGAATCTCCTGAATCTGCACGGCGTCGACTACGACAGTTCCGAGGAAATTCGCGATGCGCTCAAAGTCCTGTGCGGCAAGCGCGTCGAGGCGGAGCGCAGCGCGCTGCGTGGCGCAATACCCGATGGCAATACTCCGCAGGGCGCGTGGGTGGATATTCCGCCGTACCAGAGCGATGTGCTGGTGCGCGGCTCCGATGCGCTGGCTAAAACCAAGGACGGGCGCCTGACCCGTTCGGTGCTGTAGATCATGTGGGATTGGAGCCCCATGCGCGATTGGCTGTCCGGCCTGATCACGCCGTATTGGAGCACTCCGCTGCTCACCGCCGTGCAGGCGTTGATCGTCATGATTTGCCTCATTCTGACCATGGCCGTCTACACCCTGGCGGAGCGCAAGGTGATCGGCTACATGCAGGCGCGCCGCGGACCGAACCGCGTCAACTTGTTCTGGATACCCGGCCTGGGTCAGCCGTTCGCGGACGTGCTCAAGCTGATCTTCAAGGAAATCATGATTCCGGCGGATGCGAACGGGCTGCTGTTTCGTCTCGCGCCTTTCCTGTCATTGATTCCCTCGCTCGCCCTGTGGGCGGTCATACCGTTCCGCCCTGAACACGCGTTCGCGAACATCGACGCGGGGCTGCTGTACATCCTGGCGCTGACCTCCACGGGTGTGTACGGCATCATCCTCGCGGGCTGGGCAGCAAATTCGAAATACGGCTTTCTGGGCGCGATGCGCTCCGCGGCACAAATCGTCGCCTATGAGATCGCCATGGGTTTCGCCATGGTCGGCGTGCTGATGGCGTCCGGCAGCCTCAATATCGGCGAAATCATTCATAAGCAGCAGGGATTGTTCGGCTGGAATTGGACCTGGCTGTTCCCGCTGATGGTGGTGTACTTCATTTCAGGCGTCGCCGAGACCAACCGCGCGCCGTTCGATGTGGCCGAGGGCGAGTCGGAGATCGTCGCGGGTTTTCATGTGGACTATTCGGGCATGGCCTTCGCGCTGTTCTTCGTCGCCGAATACGTCAACATGATTTTGATTTCGGCATTGACCGTCATTTTCTTCTTCGGCGGATGGCTGTCGCCGTTCGACGGCTTGGTGCCCGATGATTGGTGGTTGAGCGCTCCCAGCTTCTTCTGGTTTGGCCTGAAAACCTTGGTTCCGATGTTCGCTTTCCTGTGGTTTCGAGCCACCTTCCCGCGCTACCGCTACGATCAGATCATGCGCCTCGGCTGGAAGGCGCTGATTCCGGTGACGCTGGTATGGCTGACGGTCGAGGGGCTCATGGTTTATTTCCAGGTCGGTCCCTGGAAGGGGCATCCGTGATGGCAAGCATTCGCAGCTTCTTCAAGACCTTTTTGCTGTGGGAACTGCTACTCGGTCTGGTGGTGACATTCAAGACCATGTTCAAGCCGAAAATCACGCTCAATTATCCCGAGGAGAAGGCGCCGCAGAGCAATCGCTTCCGCGGCCTGCATGCGCTGCGCCGCTACCCCAATGGCGAAGAGCGCTGCATTGCCTGCAAATTGTGCGAGGCAGTGTGCCCGGCGCTGGCCATCACCATCGAATCGGACGTCAGCAGCGACGGCACGCGCCGCACCACCCGCTACGACATCGATCTTTTCAAATGCATCTACTGCGGCTTCTGCGAAGAGGCCTGTCCGGTGGATGCGATCGTCGAAACACGGCTGCACGAATACCACATGGAGAATCGCGGCGAGAACATCATGAGCAAGGATAAATTGCTCGGCATCGGCGAGCGCTACGAAGCCATGATTGCGGCGGATCGCGCCGCCGACGCGCGGTACCGCTGATGTTTCCACTGATACTTTTCGTTTTATTCGCCGCGGTGCTGGTCGCAGCGGCGCTGGGAGTGATTCTGTCGCGCAACCCGGTGTACTCGGCGCTGCTGCTGGTGCTGTGCTTCTTCAATAGCGCCGTCATCTGGGTGCTGTTGGATGCCGAATTCCTGGGGATAGTGCTGGTGCTGGTGTATGTCGGCGCCGTCATGGTGCTGTTCCTGTTCGTGGTCATGATGCTCGACATCAACATCGACAAGCTGCGCCGGGAATTCGTCGGCTACTGGCCGTTGGCGATTGCGGTCGCCGGCTTCGTCATGTTCGCGATGATCAATGTCATCGTGGTGCGGCACCTGGGCGGTATCGGGCTCGCCGCCGCACCGGTGCTCGCGGAAAACTATTCGAATACGCGTTCGCTTGGCGTGGAACTCTTCACCCGCTACTCCTATCCGGCGCAGGTGGCGGCGATCATTCTGCTGGTGGCGAGCATTGCCGCCATCGTGTTGACTTTGCGGCAGCGCGCCGGCCACAAGCCACAGGACATCGCGAAACAGGTTGCCGTCCAGGCGAAGGACCGCGTTCGAATCGTCAAAATGGCCGCCGAGAAGAAACCATGATCACGCTCACTTATGTCCTGGCACTGTCGGGAGTCCTATTTTCCATCGCGGTTGCCGGCGTATTTTTGAATCGCAAGAACATCATCATTCTGCTGATGTGCATCGAGCTGATGCTGCTCGCCGTGAATTTCAATTTCGTGGCGTTTTCCCGGTTTCGCGGCGACATCGCCGGTCAGATATTCGTATTCTTCATTTTGACGGTGGCGGCCGCCGAGGCGGCGATCGGCCTGGCGATTCTGGTGGTGCTGTTCCGCGAACGCCGCAGCATCGACGTCGAAGATCTCGACACGCTGCAGGGATAAGCGATGCAGTCGATCTATCTAACGATTGTGTTGGCGCCCCTGCTGGCGGCCATCATTGCCGGGTTGTTCGGGAAAATCATCGGCAGGACCGGCGCCCACAGCGTCACCATCTTAGGCGTCGCAATCTCATGCGCGCTGTCATTTGTAGTGCTGTACAAGATCGTATTCGGCGGAATGGCGCCGTTCAATGGCACGGTTTATACGTGGATGCTCGCCGATGGGTTGCACATGGAGGTGGGATTTCTGATCGATCGGCTGTCCGCCTTGATGATGGCGGTGGTGACCTTTGTGTCGCTGATGGTCCATATCTATACCATCGGCTACATGCAGGATGACGATGGCTATCAGCGCTTCTTCAGCTACATCTCGCTATTCACCTTTTCGATGCTGATGCTGGTGATGTCGAACAATTTCATGCAGCTGTTTTTCGGTTGGGAGGCGGTCGGCGTCATCTCCTATTTGTTGATCGGTTTTTGGTACACCCGGCCCACCGCTATTTTCGCCAGTCTCAAGGCCTTTCTGGTGAATCGGGTCGGCGATTTCGGCTTCGTGCTCGGCATCGCGGCGGTGCTGCGCTACACGGGATCACTGGACTATGCCACGGTGTTTGCGCACAGCGGCCAGATCGCGGCGGCGCAGATTCACATCACCGGCACGATCGCCTGGCCGGCAATCACCTTTACCTGCATTTGCTTATTCATAGGCGCCATGGGCAAATCCGCCCAGGTGCCCTTGCATATTTGGCTGCCGGATTCAATGGAAGGCCCGACGCCCATCTCGGCGCTGATTCACGCCGCCACCATGGTGACGGCGGGCATTTTCATGGTGGCGCGCATGTCGCCGCTGTTCGAGTTGTCGGAGACCGCGCTGTCGTTCGTGCTGATCATCGGCGCGACCACCGCTTTTTTCATGGGACTCATTGCCGTGGTCAGCAACGACATCAAGCGGGTCGTGGCTTATTCGACGCTGTCGCAGCTTGGCTATATGACGGCAGCGCTCGGCGTCTCGGCCTATGGTGCCGGGATCTTCCATCTCATGACGCATGCGTTTTTCAAGGCACTGCTGTTCCTCGCGGCCGGCTCGGTGATCATCGCCATGCACCATGAGCAGGACATGCGCAAGATGGGGGGGCTTAAGAAGTATCTGCCCTATACCTATTGGACTTTTTTGGTGGGATCTCTGGCCTTGATCGCCTGTCCGGGCACCTCCGGGTTCTTTTCCAAAGACACGATAATTGATGCGGTGGGCGTATCCCACCGGGTGGGATCGGGCTACGCCTATTTCTGCGTATTGACGAGCGTTTTCGTCACCGCGCTGTACACCTTTCGGATGTTTTTCATGACTTTCCATGGCAAGGAGCGCATGGATCATCATACGCAGGAACATCTGCAAGAAAGCCCTTGGGTGGTGACGGTGCCGCTGATTCTGTTGGCGATTCCTTCAGTCTTCGCCGGTTGGCTGTCGATCGACACCTTGGTGTTCGGAGATTTCTTCGGCGACAGCATTCACGTACTGCCTGCCAACAACGTGCTTCGCTTCGTCGGCGAGGAATATCACTCCTCGGCTCTGGACTTTTTGGAGTCGGCGCCTTTTTCAGTGACCTTGTGGTTCGCCGCGGCCGGCGTATTCACCGCGTGGCTGTTCTATCTCAAGAAACCTGAGTTGGCGGATGCAACGGCGCGTCGGTTCAAGTGGCTGTACACGATATTGGTCGATAAATACGGCTTCGATTGGTTCAACGAACACGTGATCATGGTCGCCGCCCGGATGCTGGGAGGAGGGCTATGGCGTTTTGGCGATCAGATCGCGATCGATGACGGTCTGGTGAACGGCAGTGCCCGGACCGTAGGCTGGTTGGGCTCGGTGATGCGCTACGCGCAGTCGGGATACCTGTATCACTACGCATTCGCGATGATCCT
>DATMKO010000451.1:0-7569 GCA_035571175.1 Steroidobacteraceae bacterium
CCGTGAACCTGCATCGCACGGTCGGCGGCATCGCACACCAGGCGGTTCGACCAGTAGTTGCACATCGAAACCTTGTCGGAGAGTTCGCTCTCGATCATCTTGTGGTCCATCCGGTCCATTTCCCAGGCCGTCTTGCGTATCAGCAGGCGCAGCATTTCCACCTGCGTCGCGAGTTCGACGAGCGGCCACTGGATCGCTTGGTTGTCCGCCAGCGGCTTGCCGAATGGCTTGCGTTGACGCGCATAGCGGACGCTTTCCTCGATGCAGTAGTGTGCGGCACCCAGCGAGGAAGCCGCCTGTCTGATGCGGTTTTGATGCACGAAACTCTGACCCAGCCTAAGGCCGTGGTCAATTTGCCCCCAGTAGCTGTCTTCAGGCAGCCAGACGTCGGTGAAGCTCACGCGCGGATGGTCGGTCGGCATGTTGAAGGTCCACAGCCATTCCTCGATCTTGACTCCGGGGGTGCGCGCGGGAACGATAAAGCAGGTGATGCCGCGCGCGTCGCCGTCTTTGCCGGAAGTACGCGCGAACACCATGACATGGGTGGCGACATGCATGCCCGTGGTCCACATTTTCTCGCCATTCAGCAGCCAGCCGGCCTTGCCGTCCTTGGGCTGGCGCACCGCGCGGGTCTCCATGAATGTGGCATCGGAACCATGGTTCGGCTCGGTGAGACCGAATGCCGTGCGCATCTCCCCCTTGAGCAGCTTGTCGCCGTCGCGCGCATCCTGCTGCGGCGTCGCGAACTCGCGGAACAGGATCACGAATGGATTGTTGCCCACGATCGAGTGCTCGGTTTGCAGATCGTTGTGCAGCCCCAATCCTAAAGCGGCCAGATGCTCGCGGATCACGGCCAGCCACAGGTTCGAGCCGCCGCGGCCGCCATACTGCTTTGGCCAGCCAAAGCGCAGATGCCCTGCTGCGTCGGCGCGGCGGCGTGCTTCTTCAAGCAATGCTTCCCACTCGGGCCGCGGCAATCCGTTGTTGTCCCAGTCGGTGCGGCTATGCTCGCGGCGATGATCGAAGAAGCGCTCGTTGTCGTCCTGCGCCTGCAGCGGCATGATCTCAAGCTCGATGAAACGATCCAATTCGGCCAGGTATTCGACGAGGTCGGCGGGCAAGGAAAAATCCATATCACGTATCCTTGGTTTCGAGGGCTGCGAGGGCAGCCCGGTATCCAGAATAATTCGGTTGATCGACCCGAAGCTTCTCCAGCGTGGTCGCAAGCAGATGTGCGGACACGCCGGGCGTCGCCAGCCCACAGGCTCCGGATCCAAGCGTATCGGCCAGCTCCGCATTGAGCGCGGACAAAGTCCCGGAGTGGCCGAGCAACGCTTGCAGGCGCTCAAGCTCCGCGTCCTCGCCGTGGGCGCCGAGTTCAAGTTGGCGACGCGCGAGATCGACGGCATTTGCGGCGACCCGCGCCTGAAAGGCGGTATGTGGATCGGTCTTTGCCATTACGGTATTGCGCAAGAATGCGGCAATGGCGGCAAGGATTTCGTCGGCACGCGGTTGGTCTTGCATCGGTTTGGTTCCCGCAGTCAATTCGCCATGAGACGCAGCAGATCGATTTCGGTTTCGGAGGTGCGCCGCGCGATCATGGCGCGCTCGACCGAAGCATCGACGCTGCGAAAGGCGGCGAGCGAACCTGTGCACATGACGCCCCAGCGCAGCGTACCGAACATTTCCCACCATCTGGCCATGGCACGGTTCACCGGCGGGCCGCCGGCTGCCTCGTAACCGGCGTAGAGATCGGCGTATTCGCCGAACCCGCCCACCGGTTTTTCGATACGGCCAAAGCGCCAGGAATTCACGCACAGCCACCCTAGATCTTCCATGGGATCGCCGATATGTGCGAGTTCCCAATCGAGCACCGCGCGCACGCCCTCGGGACCGATCATCAGATTGCCGTTGCGAAAGTCGCCGTGCACCAGGCGAGCGTTCCTGGGCGGGGGCGGACAGCTTGCGGACAATTCATGAAAAGCCAGGTCGAATACCGGGCGACGGACGATGTCGCGGCCATAGGCGGCGCGCCACTGCTCGATCAGATCAGCAGGCGTCTGCCGCGCCAGAGTTGGAAATTGGCTGATATCGATGGCATGGATGCGCGCCAGGATTTGCCCGCAGGAATGCGCCAGGGTGGCGCGAGCGCCCGCCAGCGATGGCTGTTTGACGATACGTGCACCGAGGGTCTCGCCCGCCACGAATTCCATGATGAATCCCGAGCCCAAGCCATCTTCGGGTGTGAGTACGTGCAGCACCTCGGGTGCCGACACGCCGCAGGCGCGAGCCGCCGCGATCAATTGCGCTTCCACATCGAGGCCGACCCCCATCCCCGAGCGGTGACTGCCGCCCCGGGAGCGGCGCAGGATCAGCGGCCGGTATCCTTCAGTAGTATCAAGATCGAATCTCCAGATCTCCTGCGTCGCACCGCCGGAGAGCCGCTTCAATCCGGAAATGTCGCGCGCCGCGGGATCAATGCGCGGCGCAAGCGCCGCGAGGGCCGCGCGTACCGCGTCCTCGCCCTCGGTTGCGGAATTCATCTGCGCGGAACACCCCTCAGCGCGGAATTTTCTTGGCGGGAGCGCCGTGGCCTCCCTTCCCAGATCTCATATGAGACTATAATCATGCACTCATCGTGTCTATTATTAAATGACGCAGGCAGTGAGGGGGGCGATCATGGCTGCTGAAGTAAAACTGGGAAATTCCCCGGCCGATGCACCTTTCAAGGATTGGCCTGTCAAAGGGCCCGCGATCACCGTGGAGTACCGTGATGACGGCTGCATTCTGCTGAGGTCGAAGCACGCCGTCGGCGAGGAGCCGCGTTCCATAGCGCACCTGTTCATCGACCAGGCTTCGACTTTTCCGGAGCGCCCCTTCATGCAGCAGCGGCTTGGCGGCCGCGGACCTTGGCGCGCCATCACCTACGGCGAAGCGTTGCGTGCGGCGCAAGCAATCGCTCAACATCTGCTTGATCGCAATCTGTCGGCCAATGACGGCGTCATGGTGCTGTCGAGCAATTCCATCGAGCATGGTCTCATCAAGCTGGGTTGTTACCTGTCGGGCGTTCCCGTGATCCCGATCAGCCCAGCCTTTTCGCTGCTACTGGGCGATCACGGCCGGTTGCGGCACTGCTTCAACACGACGCGGCCGCGCATCATCTTTGCCCAATCAGGTTCAAGCTTCGCCCCCGCGTTTGCCACCTTGCGCGCGCTGGATTCGAATCTGAATTTCATCACCGCCGAGGATCACTCAGCGGACTCCATCGCGCTCGACGTGTTGTTGAAAACCAAACCGACCGGTGCCGTGGCGGATGCGCTGGAGCGGGTAGGGCCGAACACGGTGGCCAAGTATCTGTTCACCTCGGGATCTACCGGCATGCCGAAGGCCGTGCCGCAGACCCACGGCATGATGACTGCGCTGATCGCCGGCCTCGAAGGACTGAATCTGCCCGAGCACGTCGAGGAGCCCGACTTCGTGCCTCGAACGCTCGAATGGATGCCGTGGAGCCATATCTCGGCGGGCAATATTGGTTTCAATGGCGTGATCAAAAGCGGCGGAACGGTGTTTCTGGACGATGGCAAGCCCATTCCCGGCCTGTTTGAAATCACCATGAGAAATCTGCGTGAAGTGCAGCCGGTGGTGTTTGGCTCTGCGCCGATTGCATTCGGTCAGCTGGCTTCGGCGATGGAGAAGGACGTTGAGTTGCGCCAGGCCTTTTTCAAGAATTTACGCTACATGGCCTATGGCGGCGCGACGCTCTCGAATGATATTTACGAGCGATTGCAGGCCCTTGCCGTATTGGAGACCGGCCAGCGAATTCCATTGACCACCATGTATGGAGCCACCGAGACTCAGGGAATCTCCATGACTCACTGGGTGACGGAGCGGGTCGGTTTGATAGGCCTGCCGTTGCCGGGACTGACCATGAAGCTGGTGCCCAACGGGGCCAAGCTGGAAGTTCGGGTTAAGGGTGCGACGGTCGCTTCCGGGTATCACGGCGATCCTGCAAAAACCGCGGCCGCGTTCGATGAGGAAGGATTTTACAAACTGGGCGATGCGGTGCGGTTCGTCGATGAGAAAGACCCGTCCCAAGGGTTGGTGTTTGACGGGCGCGTGACCGAGGACTTCAAGCTCGATAGCGGCACCTGGGTGTCGGTCGGCGTATTGCGGCCGGCGATCGTGGGCGCGTGCTCGCCCTATGTGCTCGACGCCATCGTCACCGGCCAGGACCGGCCGTACGTGGGCGCTCTGTTGTGGCCGTCGGCCCCGGCGCTCGAACACTTTCGCAACTCCGATGGCGGTCTTGATCTCGAGGCGCTCACGGAGGCGATCCGGATCACTCTCGCCCGGTTCAACGCCACCGCCGGCGGATCTTCGCGGCGCGTCGAGCGCTTTGCGATTTTGACCGAGCCACCTTCTCTGGCAGCCGGGGAGATGACAGACAAGGGCTACGTCAATCAACGGCTGGCGCTGGAAACCCGGGCGGCCGCCGTTGCCGGTCTCTATCAGAACCCGCCGCCCGCTAACGTGGTAATCGTCCGATGAACATGCCGATCGAGTGTCGGTCAAAGAGCAGGGGAGCATTGCAATGGATATATCCAAACAGGTGGCTGTCGTTACCGGAGGGGCGAGTGGGCTGGGTGAAGCCACCGCCCGCGCGCTCAATGCGGCCGGGGTAAAGGTCGCAATCTTCGACCTCAACGAAGCCAAAGGCGCCGCCCTGGCAAGGGAAATCGGCGGTGTCTTCTGCAAAGTGAACGTGACGGACGAGGCCAGCGTCGACGAGGGCTTCGCCAAAGCGCGAGCCGCCCTCGGACAGGAGCGAATACTGGTCAACTGCGCCGGTACCGGCAATGCAATCAAGACCGCGAGCCGCGACAAGACCACCGGTGCCATCAAGCATTTTCCGCTGGATTCCTTCGAAGCCATCATTCGCATCAATCTGATCGGCACGTTCCGCTGCCTGGCCAAGTCGGCCGCGGGCATGATGACCCTGGCTCCGCTCAAAGACGGCGAGCGCGGCGCGATAGTCAACACCGCAAGCGTTGCCGCCGAGGACGGACAGATAGGACAGGCCTCCTACTCGGCGTCCAAAGGCGGTGTGGTGGCAATGACTCTGCCGGTGGCGCGTGATTTGTCGTCAGAAGGGATCCGCGTCAATACCATTCTGCCGGGTATCTTCGATACACCGCTGCTGGCCGCGGCACCGGAGAATGTGAAGGCTGCGCTCTCCGCATCCGTGCCTTTTCCCAAGAGGCTGGGTGCGCCGGCGGAGTTTGCCAGCCTGACGCTGGAGCTGTTGCGCAATTCGTATTTCAACGGCGAGAGCATCCGCTTGGATGGCGCCATTCGCATGGCGCCGCGTTAAGGCGCTCGCGAGACAACGTGGCAGCGGCTGCACATCCTAAGGGCCGGCTCAATGGCAAGACCGCGATCATCACGGGCGCCGCTTCCGGGATCGGGCTGGCAACACTCGAGCGCTTTGTTGCCGAAGGCGCCCGCGTCGTTTTCTGCGATCTTGCGCCCGCCCAAGGAAGGGAGATGCCAGCCCGCATTGGCGCCGCGGCATCCCGTCTGCATCACAGCCGCAGATCGGAAGGCGGACCCAATGACGGCCATGCCATCGCTGCCCGGCTGGGGGCGTCCGCGCATTTCCTGCCCGCCGATGTGACCGATCCAAAATCGCTTGCTTCGGTCATCGACCACGCGCGGCAGCAATTCGGCGGGCTCGACATCCTGGTCAACAACGCCGGCGTCGGCGGCGGCGAGGGCAGCGTCGAGGCCTGTTCCGAGGAAATCTTCGACCGCACCATTGCCGTCAACCTGCGCGCACCCTGGATGGCCATGAAGCTGGTGTTTCCGCTGCTGCGCGAGCGCGGCGGCGGCTCGATCATAACGACATCCTCGATCTCTGCGCTGCTGGGAATGCCGGGCCAAGGCGCTTACGGCGCGTCCAAGGCTGCAATATTGCAACTGACGCGGGTGGCGGCCATGGAAGGCGCGAAGGATTTCATCCGCGTGAATGCCGTCTGTCCCGGCGGAATCCTGACGCCGATCATTTACGATACGCCGCTGCTCGATCGGCCCACCGATGTTGCGCTGGTTGCCAACGCGCTCGCCAAAGCGCAGCCCATTCCCCGCGCCGGCCGGCCCGAGGATATCGCCAATGCGATTCTTTGGCTGGCCTCCGATGAGAGCAGTTTCGTCACCGGCCAGGCAATCGCGATCGACGGCGGTTTGACTGCGGAGTTCGGATCTGAATATCGGCTCAAGCCGGTGAAGAAAGAATAGCCAAAACCATGTTGGCACTCTCGTGAATCGACCAGACATGCGGGAGCTCCCCGGCGGACTCAACCTCGCGACCAAGCTCATGTACGGCTTCGGCACCGTCGCCTACGGCGTCAAGGACTACGGCTTCAATTACTTGCTGCTGCTTTTTTACAACCAGGTGTTGGGATTGCCCGCAAGAATGGTCGGATTGGCGATCATGATTGCCCTGGTCGTGGACGGTTTCGTAGACCCGTTGATCGGGCATGTATCCGATCGGCTGCACTCGCGTTTCGGGCGCCGCCACCCCTTCATGTACGCATCGGCGTTGCCGGTGGCCTTGGTATATTATTTTTTGTGGAACCCGCCCGCGGCGCTCGGGCGCGGCGATTTGTTCGCCTACCTGCTGATCACCGCCATCATCGTGCGGATGTTGATCGCCTGTTACGAAATTCCCAGCGCCGCGCTCATTTCGGAAATGACGCAGGACTACGATCAACGCACCTCCTTGGTGGCGTACCGATTCTTCTTCGGCGTCCTTGGCGCGGTGTTCATCGGCGTGCTCGCATTCGCCGTGTATCTGCAGCCATCGAAAACCGAGTCGGTCGGATTGCTGAATCGCGCCGGCTACCATGGATACTCGATTGCCGCCGCCTTCGTCATGTTCGCCGCCATACTGATTTCCACTGCCGGCACGCATCGCTTCATTCCATACCTGCGAGCGGCGCCGCCGAAACGCAGATTCAATCTCTCCGCCGAGATCAAGGAACTTCGCGCCGCGTTGTCGAATCGCGGCTTGCTGGCGATGCTGGGTACGGGCTGCTTCGGTTCGATGGCCGCCGGCATCGTCGCTACGTTGAGCATCTATTTCGCCACCTATTTCTGGCGCTTATCGCCCGATCAACTGTCGGTGATCTCGCTCTCGGCCCTGCTGTCGGCGATGTTCGCCTTGCTGCTGGCTCGATTCCTGTCGAGCCGTTTTGACAAGAAGCCCGCGGCCCTGGCAACCGCGATCGGCGCGCTGTTTCTCGCGCCGCTCACCATTGCCTTGCGGTTGCTGCATCTTTTTCCCGAGAATTCGTCGCCTGCGCTATTCCCCATCATTCTCGGCATTACGGTGATCCACACGATCTTGATGCTGTTGTCGGCAACCCTGCTCACCGCGATGCTGGCAGACACCATCGAGGAAAATGAGATTCAAAATCGGCAGCGCTCCGACGGCCTGTATTTTGCAGCCGCGTTTTTCGTGCAAAAGTGCGTGTCGGGCCTCGGCATATTCGCCTCGGGTCTGGTGCTTTC
>DATMKO010000452.1:0-4915 GCA_035571175.1 Steroidobacteraceae bacterium
CCGCGCACCGCGTGCGCATAGGCGATCGTCTGAGTCTGTCGCTGCAGGGGATGGTCGCCGAATTCGAAGTCCTGGGCCTTCCGCAGCGGCGTGGTCCGGCAGCCGAAGCGGTTTCGCATTATCTCGAGACTGCCGCGAGCGCGCAGCGCCGCGCGAAACTGCGCGAACAGCAAAGGCTGGCGAACATCTCGCGGCCGCGGCCGGAGGCGCGGCCGGATAAGCGCGAGCGGCGCCGTCTCATGCGGCTGCACCGCGATCAAACTTAAGTAAAACCGTCATTACAAGAAAATGCTTGCCTGCACCAGGGTAGTGTGTGCTACAGTCGGTAACACTATGACGAGTAACACTACGCTGAGTCACGATCCTGCCGAATTGGGCGAGCTCGAGCGAGCGGTCCTGGAGCTCATCTGGGAGCACGGCGTGCAAAACGCCGAGCAAGTGCGCGAACAGCTGGCGCGGCAAAGTCGCCCGCTCAAGGAATCCACGATACGCACCGTGCTGCGCCGTCTCGAGGCGAAGGGCTATGTCGCACACGCCATTGAGAACCGCACCTTCCTGTATCGGCCGGCGACATCGCGGCAGGCGGTGGCTGGGCGTGCCGTGCAACGCATCGTCGATTGGTTCTGCGCCGGCTCCGTCGAGACACTGCTCGCCGGGATGGTGGACTCAGCCGTTCTCGATCGCAAAGAACTGCAGCGCTTGGCGCAGCGTATCGCCGCTGCGAAAAAGGGGAAGAAATCATGAGCACACATATACTGGCCGAGGCCGCACTGCGCTCCCTGATCATGGGCGCGATCATTTTGGCGGCATTGCGCCTGCTGCGCGTCCATCAGCTACGAGCGCAGCGGACGGCATGGCTGATTGCCCTCGCCGGTGCGCTGCTGATGCCGGCGCTGGTCAGCTGGCAGATTGGGCCGCGGCTGCTGCCGCAATTTTCCACCGCAGCCCTGGCGCAGCCGGTCCCGACCCTGGAAGCGCAGAACTCCGATCCGATGACATTGCCGACCGCCACCGCGAAGTTGCGCGATCGCGAGGCCGCCGCTGGCTCGCTGCAGAGCGCGCGCCCGCTGCAGAGCGCACGCTTGCTGCAGACTGCGCGCGCCAGCATTGCGCTCGCAGCATCGTACGCAGCAATCGCCGTCTACTGCATGGTCGCCGCAGTCTTGCTGATCCGGCTTGGTTTCGGCGTCGGCTTCGCTTTGCGCTTGCGCGAGCAGGCGCAGCGCACCACACTTCGATTCGCCCCACAATCGGATATCCGCGTCAGTCCGCGAATTTCCACCCCGGTGACGATTGCCTCGACCGTGCTGCTCCCGACGACCTACTCAACCTGGGATGAGCCGACCTTGCGCGTCGTCCTCACGCACGAATGCGCGCACGTGCGGCAGCGAGATTTTTACGTGCATGTAATCGCTGGCTTGCACTGCGCGCTGTTCTGGTTCAATCCCTTCAGCTGGTGGCTCAAGCGGCAGCTCTCAGATCTCGGCGAAGCATTGAGCGACGGCGCGGCCGTCGAGCAGGCGCAGAGCCGAGCGTCCTATGCGGAAATCCTGCTGGCGTTCGCCACGCGTGGGCCATGGCCGGTTGCCGCGGTTGCGATGGCGCGCACCAACAGCCTCACTCCTCGCATCGAGCGGCTATTGGACGATCGAGGATTCGAGAAATCCTTCGGCGCCAAGCCGCGCCAAGCTTTCGTAGCCGCCGGCGCGGTACTGCTCGCCATGATGGCCTCTACCTCGATGGTGAGGGTGAGCGCGGCGTCGCCTGATGCGGTTTCGGCTGCGAGTACCCCCACCGCCCCGTCGGCTCCTTCGGCACCGACGGCTGCCGCCGCGCCACCGGCTCCCGCGGTTCCGCTTGCTCCCCCGGCTCCCGTATCGCCCGCTGCGCCGCCGCGCGTACACATCGATGCGAAGACAGCCACCGATGTCTCAAG
Source organism: Steroidobacteraceae bacterium (assembly GCA_035571175.1). Lineage (GTDB taxonomy): Bacteria > Pseudomonadota > Gammaproteobacteria > Steroidobacterales > Steroidobacteraceae > Bog-1198. Next base: position 1,937 of record DATMKO010000452.1, read on the forward strand.
CGGCGGCGTGTCTGTCCGGGCACACGACGATGGGATTCTGGCCATTCACGTCGGCGATTCACGGCTCACATTCGACTCCGGCCGCGGGTTGCCGCACATCGCCGGTGACTATATCTATTACCAGCATGACGGCAAGACCTACATCATCCAGGACCCCCAAACAATCGAAAATGCTCGAAGATTGCTCGCGCCGATGGAGGAGCTAGGCCGAATGCAGCAGGAGCTGGGCAGACAGCAGGCAGAAATGGGGAAACAGCAAAAAATGCTTCGCGCCGAGCAGCTGGTGGCCAAGGTGGAAACGCCCGACTTCAAGCGCGACCTGGCGGAGCTGGAGCGCGAGATGCGGCAGATGGATCTTGAGCATTTGGCCCCACAGATCGATCAGAAAGCGCTGGCCGAGTTGCAGTCCCGACTGGGCGAGATTCAGGGCCGGGTTGGGGCGCTAATGGCCGAACTGGGCATGCAGCAGGCCAAGCTTGGCGAGCGGCAGGGCGCGCTGGGCGAGCAGCAGGGCAAGCTCGGTGAGGAGCAGGGCCGCCTCGGCGAGCAGCAGCGAAAGATTGCCGAGGAGGCGCGGCGTCAGTTGCGGCCGCTCATTGAACAAGCAATACGCGACGGAGTGGCGAAACCCATCGACTAGTGGGTGGTATTCACAGGCTCAGGCTTGCAGCAAGACGATATCCCACTCGAATTTCAAGATTCCCGCTTGCTGCGAGTCGACTGCCTTGCAGATTGTCAAGGCAGGATTGCGATGCCGCGCGGGCATGGTCGACATCAGAATGTCTTTGTCATTGAGGGCTTCGCCCGGAAAGTACATCTGGGCCACCAGACGATAATCTTCGGAAGTGACGTCGAAGTGGATGTGAGGCGTGCGCATGCCGCCGGTCGGATCCGGATATGCGCCGGGCTTTACCGTCAGGATGCGATATCCGCCCTGCGCCGTCGTGCGCAGCAGCGCCACCCCCGCAAAGTTTGGATCGAGCGGCGCGGGATTCTTGTCGATTGGATTTGCGTAGCGGCCCGCGGCATTTGCCTGCCAGATTTCCAACGCGGCGCCCTTTACCGGTGAACCATCCACCCTGACCACGCGTCCGGAAACCTCAATGACCTGGCCCAAGGCGCGGCCGGCACGTCCGGGAATTCGCGTGAGATCAAAATCATGGTAGCGCGGCGTACGTACTGGAAAGTACGGCCCAAAGGTTTCTTGTGGCGTGGGCGGCAACAGCTCGGCAGCCTCGGTCGCGCGAACCGCGATCGCTGCCGCGCCTAAACCAAGGACAAGCCTTCTGCGTGAGATGCTCATACGTATCCCTTTGTTGCAATTTCTGCGCCGTCCCTTGAGGGCTGTCAATTCAATCGTATAGTCTGAACTCATTTCACCGGCAAATCCTTGCCAGAGGGGCGATGTGGCGACGCTGTACGATAGCATCGGGCGCACTTACTCGGGCCGCCGGCAAAGCGAGCCGCGGTTCGCGGCCGCGATTGAAAACGCCATTCGCGGCTGCGGTCCAATCCTAAACGTCGGCGCGGGTGCTGGTTCGTACGAGCCGAATTCTCGACTCGTGGTGGCAGTGGAGCCATCCCGCACAATGATCGCGCAGCGCGCGGCGGGCAGTGCTCCCGTGGTACAGGCCCGTGCTGAAGCGCTACCGTTTCGCGACGCCAGCTTTGATGCAGTGCTCGGCATCCTGACCGTACATCATTGGGCGGGCCAACAACAGGGGTTTGCAGAGTGCGCACGGGTTGCACGGTCTCGCGTTGTATTTCTGACGATCGACATGCACGTTTGCGGCCGATTCTGGCTCTATGACTATTTGCCGGAGCTGCTGCAAATCGACCGGTCAATCTTTCCCAGCTTCGAACGCTTCGAACAGGCCCTCGGACCGATTGAGCTGACGGAGCTGCCGATTCCTGCGGATTGTCGTGATGGATTCTTGGGCGCCTATTGGAAACGGCCGCGCGCCTACCTTGATCCAGCGGTCCGCGCCAGTATCTCCACCTTTTCAAAGATCGGCGACGTGACCCTGGGGCTTTCCCGACTTGAGAATGACATCGATTCAGGCAAGTGGCAGCAACGATATCCGAGCCTGCAGGGTATCGACGAACTTGACCTCGGATATCGCCTCGTTGCAGCGCATTTCACATGAATGAACTAACGGCCTAATCTATCGGCCGGAAAGCGTGGGACCGGACACTTATGGCTGCTGGAGGAAATATGCTGAAGCGCAAGTTGGGAAACAGTAATTTGGAAGTGTCGGCGCTCGGCCTCGGCTGCATGAGCATGAGCCATGGCTACGGACCGCCCGGCGACAAGCAGAAGATGATCGAAGTGATCCGCGCGGCCGTTGCGCGCGGGGTTACTTTATTCGATACCGCGGAGGTGTACGGCCCGTTCACCAATGAAGAGCTGGTGGGCGAGGCACTTGCCCCGTTCCGCGGGCAAGTCGCCATCGCTACCAAGTTCGGCTTTCGGCTTGTCGATGGCAAGCAGTCTGGTCTCGACAGCCGGCCCGAGCACATCAGGGAGGTCGCGGAGGCCTCGCTGAAGCGCCTCAAGATCGATGCGATCGACCTTTTCTACCAACACCGCGTCGACCCCAACGTGCCGATCGAGGAGGTGGCGGGGGCAGTGAAGGATCTGATCCGGGAGGGCAAGGTTAGGCACTTCGGGCTTTCCGAGGCAGGAGTGCAGACGATTCGTCGCGCGCACGCGGTGCAGCCGGTCACTGCTCTTCAGAGCGAGTACTCGTTGTGGTGGCGAGAACCGGAAACAGAGGTGCTGCCGACGCTCCAGGAACTGAAGATAGGCTTCGTCCCATTCAGCCCGCTGGGCAGAGGATTTCTCACCGGCAAGATCGACGAGAACACGACGATCGACAGCAAGGATTTTCGATTTGCCCTGCCTCGCTTCTCTTCTGAGGCGAGGAAAGCGAACAAGGCGCTGGTCGATGCGCTGGCGGCAATAGCGGCACGCAAGAA
>DATMKO010000453.1:0-6197 GCA_035571175.1 Steroidobacteraceae bacterium
TTCGATCTGATCGCGTTGGGCGCGGTAATGAACTTGTCGGTCATCGTGCCCGTTGGTTTGCTTTTGGCGGTGGTGCTGACGCTGGGCCGCATGTACCACGACAGCGAAATGGCTGCGCTGCAAGCATGCGGCTTCGGACCCTCGCGGCTTCTGGCGCCATTGTTCTGTTTCGCGGCGCTCATCGCAGTGGGCCTGAGCTGGCTGACATTCGTTCAAGTCCCGCGCGCGGATGGCCAGGTGCAGTTGCTGCGCCAATCCGCATTAAAGGAGGCTCGTTTCGGTCAACTCGACGCCGGCAGGTTCCGCGCCTTCAGCGGCGGCGACGCCGTGTTTTATGCGGAACGCGTCGATCAGGACGGCGTGCTCCACAACGTGTTCATGCAGCGCGAATCGGCGGGGCGAGTCGAAGTGGCGCTTGCCGATACCGCGACCTATTCGAAAGCCGACGCGAGTGGCATGCATCTTGTGACGCTGTTCAACGGCCAGCGCTATGAAGGCGTTCCCGGGCGCGATGATTTTCGCGTCATTGAATTTCGCGAACATGGCATCCCCATCGCCACGCCCGAAGACGCGCGCGGCCCCCCGGACCCGGACACCAAGCCAACTCGTCTCCTGCTCGGCTCTCATGAGCCGTCCGATATCGCGCAATTGCAATTCAGGATATCCACGCCGCTAATGGCGCTGGTGCTGACGCTGGTGGCCGTGCCCTTAAGCAAACTTCGGCCCCGCCAGGGCCGCTATGCGCGAGTGGGCTTCGCCATCGTCCTGTACTTCGTCTACTCGAATCTGCTGTCCGCCGCCAAAGTATGGCTGGAGCGGAGCGAATTGCCGCCCGTGATCGGCGTGTGGTGGGTGCACGCCGCCGCTTTGGCCCTCGGCATTTATCTGGTCGGGCGCGATGCGAGGAAGGCATGAACACTCTCGACCGGTATCTGTATCGAACGGTGCTTGTTTATACATTCATGGCGATGGCGGTGCTGCTGGTGTTGGGCGCATTGGTGGTGTTCATCAGCCAGCAAGGCGACATCGGCGTCGGCAGCTATCGTGCGGTGGATGCGTTTTTGTTTACGCTGCTGAATATGCCGCAACAGGCGTTCGAGCTCCTGCCCATCGGCGCGATGATCGGGGCGCTGATGGGCCTCGGCAACCTTGCCGCGGGCAGCGAATTGGTGGTGACCAGAGCCTCGGGCGTATCGGTATGGCGCATTGCGTGGCCGGTCGGACTCGCTGGAATTACGCTGGCGGTGATCATGTACGGCGTCGGCGAGTATGCGGCGCCGCCGACGGCGCAGTACGCGAAGCGCGAAAAAACCACCCTCAAATTGCAGGATGTCAGTTTCGCGGGCGCGAGCAGCGCCTGGGTCAAGGAGGGCAACCTCATCATGGGGGTGCATACCGGCGAGGTGGATAGGGCGTTTGGCGGCGTGTCGGTGTTCGAGTTGGATGGCCCCACCCACCTGCGCTCGATCCAGCGAGCCGCCAGAATTTCGGTTGCCGATCCCGGACGCTGGAGCCTGCGCAATGTAGCGACCTCGCGGTTCGACAACGGTCGAGTTGCAGGCGAAACGGTCGGCGAATCGACAATGCGTTCGACTGTGAACCCCGAGTTTTTGGGTCTGGCCGCCACCGATCCGGAGTTGCTGACTTTGCGCGGACTCGCCGCCTACATCGATCACTTGCGGCGCAACAGCCTCGAGACCGCGCCTTACGAGATCGGCTATTGGTCGCGCATCGCCAGGCTTTTCGCCGTGGTGATTGTGACACTGCTGGCTCTGCCCTTCGTGTTCGGCCCTCTGCGCACCACGGGAGCCGGGACCCGCACCGTGATCGGCGTGATGTTGGGCGTGGTGTTTTTTCTCATCACCGGCACCGTCGAGAAAGGCGGGCAGCTATTCGCCCTCAATCCGGTGATTGTCGGCTGGCTGCCGACGAGCGTCGTCGGCTTGTGTACATTGATCGCGATATCAAGAACGCGCTAGATACACGACCCGCGTCTTCGACAGTCGATCGTGTACGGCGAGGCGCTCGGGATCCACATACAGCCATAGCACGCCCAGTGCTGCCGGCGTCCAGGCGAGCAGGCCGAAGATCAAACGCAACGCCGCCGCCTTGAACTTGAGAGGCTTGCCCAAGTCGGTGACCGCATGAAGACGCCAGGCGCGCATGCCCAGCGTCTGGCCACTGCGCAGCCAATTGAGCAGGTAATAGCCTGCAATCACGCCAATGAGCCCCAGACGGTACAGGTAAACCCAGGCCCCAGCGGTCGCGGGCACCACCGCAGCGCCATGCGTGAAGAAAAGCGCGCCGCCGGTAAATATCATGAGCAGAGCGGCCAACAGTACCGCGTCGTACAGCAGCGCGGCCAGCCGACGCCCGAAGCCGGCACTGCTGCCGCTGGTCACGATGCCGGCGCGGACGCGGGTTTTTTCGGGACGATGGCTTTGTTGTTCTTTGCCGGCACCTTTGCCTCGGGAGTCGCCGTTTTTTTCACAGGCGTTGGTTTCGGCACCAGCAATTGTTCCAGTGGCTTGAAAATAGCCTCGAAGCGGTAAGCGGGAATCTCGAAGGCGCGTCCGGCGGTCTTTGCCGTCAGTGCCGCATCCTTGGTGGCGGTTACTTGGATCCAGCGCTTATCGCCGATTGTCGCGCCGGTGAATGTGACGATATTTCCATCGGCCATCGTCACCGTCACGATGGATGGTTTGCTGAAATCCAGGTCGCCGGCTGCGGCCACATCATCGGCTGTGAGGCTGCCGAAAGTGGTGGGCGAGGGCGCCAGCTGCTGTGAATCGACGGCCTTGCGTCCGCTCGGCACCCCGGTCAATTCGAAATTGCTCGCCGGCGCAGCGGTATTGGTGGCATTGGCGCTGCCGGTACTGGCGGGCGCGGTGGCCGGCGCAGCGGTGGCCGGCGCAGCGGTGGGCGCGGGCGCGGAAACTCTGTGCACGGAATAGTCCGGTCCGCCGGCGGGTTTCGCTTCGATGCCTTGAATCTTGTCAGCCGGCAAATCGAGCAGCCGCGTATCGATCCAAAATCGCGGTTCCGCTTCGACTGAAATAGCCGGCTCGACGATGTAACTGGTGTTTTCGCCCACGCGCCTGACGAAGCTGCCTTCGGCGCCCGGCTTGCCGACTATCACGGCATGTTTGCCGTCGTGCGCAGTTACCTCGATCTGCGCTCCGCTCGCACCCGAGAGCGTCGCGTCTTCGACGCCGATGATGGAGTAACTGGCCGGATTCGAGGTCTTTTCTTCGCGAATCTTCGCGTCGCTCAAAGACAGCAACAATCTGCGCAGCTTCGACACGTCCGCTGGGTAGTTGGCCCGCTGCGCCACGGTCCATTGCTCGCCTTGCTTGTGAATCGTGACGAGCGGCGCGGCGCTGCCCTTGCGCACGTTCAATTCCGTCACGCTATTCAGTTCACTCGCCAGCGACGGCAGCAGCGGCAAGCCATGAGTGTCGCGCGCCAGATTGCGCTGGGTGCTCAGGTACAGCGCGCCGGAAATCGCCACCAGCGCTGCAATCAGCAGCACGACGAATCGCCGCCGGCTCATTTGGAACCCGCAGCAACGGCGTCCGGCGTGGCGGTTCGCCTGCGCCGCCGCAGCGTCAGAATGACAATGCCGGCCGCGGCCACCAGCAGCGGCGCGATGGCGATGTTGACGACCTTCAGCCAGGAATTCAGTCGATTGATGTCGACATCGAGGCCACGCTGGGTTTCGCGCAGCTCCTTGCGCACCCGGGTCTTTTCCGCGGTAAATCGCTTTAGCTCGGCTTCCTGTTCCGGCGACAGCATGATCGAGGATTGATCGCTGCGTTTGCTTTGCAGCTCGGTCAACTTGCGCTCGGTTTGCTGCAGCTCCGACTGCAATTCCAACGCTTTGCTGCGCAGGCGATCGTCGGCCTGGCGTCGCAGTGCATCGACACGCTCGAAGGGCCGCGAGAACGATGCACGACCCCGAATGCTGATGAGGGCGCTGCTGCCGCTCAAATTGTCGAGAATGTTGGCGATCAAATCGCCGTTGTTGGCAAACGCCTGAACAATGCGTTGACCGAGAATTTCACGGGATTGCACCCAGAGATAATCCATCAAGAAGTCGGTGTCTGCGATCACGACGATGTTGGCCGGCACCGTGGACTTGGCGAGGTGCGCGATCGGTGGTCCGGAAGCGGGCTTCTGATCCGCCGGCGGTCCATTCGGATACGCCGACTCGACCGGGCCCGTGATGCGCGCGGCGATGGCGTAGCGCACACCCGTCGATTTGAATCCGTCGCGCAGCGTCGCCGGATCGACCAAGGCATTGAAGCGCTGCGCAGGAATCGGCGCCGCACTCTCGGAGCTCAACAGCAATGGTTCGAAGGTGGTTTTCGCGCCGGCGCGCGCCGCGAGCGACCCGACGGTGGCGAGATTAATGGATTCCAGAGATGCCGTCACCACATCCTTGGGATCCACATCTTTGTGGCGCAGCCCGAGGATGCCGATGTGACGGGTGGGAGGCGAGGCGGCACTGGTGCGCACTTCCAGCCCCAATCTTAGGTCGCCAATGACTTTGGTGGGGTCATAGTCGACGCCCCAAGTGCCGAGCAGCGGCTGCAAATCCGAGGAGTGATTCGCCATTGCGCCGGCCAATGGATTCGACGGGTCCTGGCCACTCAGGTCTGCGCCTGAATTCGGGTCGACCAGCAACAGCAGTCTGCCGCCGCGCATGATGAATTGATCAATGGCGTATAGCGTCTTGGGGGGCAATTGCTTCGGATGGACGACCATCAGGACGTCGACGTCCTTGTCGATATGGTCAAGATCCAGCGTCAGTGTGCGCAGGTTGAACAGCTGCTGCAACTGGGTGTAGATGGGCCACGGCTCGCCCATTTGCCCTGTCACCGGATTGAATTGTCCCTGCAGGCCGATCGCACTCATGAGACCAATCACGGGCTTCTTCGGCGTGCCCAATTCCTGGATGAGCTTGGCCACGTCGTATTCCAGAAATTCTTCGCGGTCGGGGGTAAAGCTGGGAATCGAGGTTCGGCCATCGGTCGAGTTGGTGCCGGCCAAACCAAAGTAAAGAGCGTCGCCGCTGCCCGCTTGCAAGGGTTGCAGACCGAATTCCGCGGCGCGGTCCTCATCATCGGAAAATGGCTGCGGATCGATGACCTGCAGATGAATCTTGCCGCCGGAGCGAGCGGCGATTTCCTCGAGAAACTCCCGCACGCGCGTGGCATAGGGCATTACCAGCGGCGACTGTTTCGCGGCCGCATCGCGGGAAAAATAAAAGTACAGGTTGACCGGTTCCTTGAGCTCCCGAAGCACCTGCCGCGTACCCGTGCTCAGCGTGTAAAGCTTGTTCTGCGTGAGATCCAGGCGCATGCCGCGCAAGCCGATGTTCGATAACATCACGACGCCCAAGAAAAGCACTGCGAGCGCGATCAGCCCACCGGCGCCGTAGCCGGCCCTTCGCCAACGATTACCGTTCACCTATTCCGCCTTTTTCATGTCGAGAACCAAGGCCGTGGCGGCCAACCAGAAGCCGATCAGGGCGCCGAAATACACCAGATCCCGCAAATCGATCACGCCCTTGGAAATCGCCTCGAAGTGCGTGAAAAAGCTCAACGACGCGATTGCATCGACCACGGCCTGCGGCAAGACCCCGCGCACGAACTCGAGCACCAGAGGAAACCCCGCGAGCAGGAACACGAAGCCGACCAAAGCCGCGGTGATGAATGCGACTACCTGATTGCGCGTGGCTGCCGACAGGCACATGCCAATCGACAAAAAGCCCCCAGCCATCAGAAAGCTGCCTACATAGGCCGCAACGATCGCGCCGTTGTCCGGCGACCCCAGATAATTGACCGTGATCCAGACCGGAAATGTCAGTGCCAGCGCAATCCCCGCGAAGCACCAGGCGGCAAGGAATTTGCCCACCACCGCCTGCCACAGCGTGATCGGAAAGGTCATCAGCAATTCGATGCTGCCGCTGTTGCGCTCCTCGGCCCATAAGCGCATCGAAATCGCCGGGATCAGCACCAGGTACAGCCATGGATGCCAACGAAAAAACGGCTGCAGGTCGGCCTGATTCCGCTCCAAAAAGCCGCCGACCTGGAAGGTAAATACCGCCGCCAAACCCAAAAAGATGACGATGAAGACGTAGGCCAACGGGGTTGCGAAATAACTGCGCAATTCGCGCCGGAAAACCACCAGAA
>DATMKO010000454.1:0-2705 GCA_035571175.1 Steroidobacteraceae bacterium
CGGCAAGCCTGCTGCAGACGCACCATGTTGGGCAGCGCACTGTCCTTCAAGGTGCGAAAGAAATAGCCGTAGCGCCGCTGCTTTTCCGCCGCGTCGAGATGGGCATATTCGCCGCCATCCAGAGTGCAATTGAAATTCTGCACATCGACGAGGAGCAGCGCCGTGTGTTCCGGTTCGATCGCGATCTCGCGGCTCAAGGCTTGTGTCACGCCGATGTTCCCAACAGGGCTCGTTCTGCGTCTTGAAGGGCTTTGCTGATGCGCGCCGCCCATTGCTTTTGGCCGGCCGCGTCGCTCACCAGATCCTGGCGAATTTCGATTTCCACATGCGGCAGGCCGCGCGCCTCGCCGTGGCGGGGAATGCTGAAATCCGTCTCGTCGCTGACGAAATAAGGTTCATTGTCGCCGACGATCACATCCGGCTCGCGCCGCAGCGCCTCCAGCACCAATCCGGCAAAGCGCCGGTCGCGGTTGTACAGCACCGCGGCGTGCATCTCGCGGCGCACCCCCTTGTAGATGTTGGTCATGCTGTGCTGGGCCACCAGGATGGTGCGGCGGCCGGCCGCCGCTCGTGCATCGAGCAGCTTGCGAATGTGTTCATGGTAGGGATCGAAGATTGCAACCCGCCGGGCGAGGACTTCCGCGGCGCTCAAATTTCGATTGCCGGGGATTTCGGTGGATTCGCTCACCAGCGGTATGGAGGTGTCCACCGTCGGGTCGCGATTGCAGTCGACGACCAGCCGGGAATAATTCTGCGCCACCAGGTGCGCATCCAGCGCCTCCGCCATGTGCCGCGCCACGCTCAAGCTGCCGATGTCCCAGGCGATGTGCCGCGTAAGGTCCGCGGGCGTCAGGCCGAGGTTGCCCAGGCGCTTGGGGATTCGCGCGCCGGCGTGATCCACCACGATGAGGAAATTCGATCGACCCTGCGGTCTTGCTTCGATGAACGGCGGCGGCTCGTCTTTGTCTAGGAGCTCAATAGACTTCGGCATAGCGGCGGCAGATCTCGGTTTCATCCAGATTTTCAAGGCCTTTGATTTCCGCCCGCTTGAACAGCACATAGGCCGAATGCAGATCGGCCCCCAGCCATTGCGCCGCCGGCTCGCTGGCCTCCAGCAGTTGCAGTGCCTGCTCCAGGTGAGTGGGCAGCGGCCGTACATCCAGCGTCTCGATCTCCCATCCATGGCGGATGCCGTCAAGGCCCGCTTGTACGACCATGGCCAGAGCGAGATAGGGACTCGCGGTGGCATCGGCCACGCGAAACTCCAGGTTGAAGGCCCGCGCCCGATATTGAGGATCGCCAATCGCCGGGCAGATCCTGATCGCCGTGCCGCGATCCAAGAGGCCGACATCGGCATTGACGGGCGCCCAGCGATTGGGACGCAGGCGGTAGTAGGAAGGCAGCGACGGCGCGGTCACGGCGCACAGCGCCGGAAGGTGATGCAATATCCCCGCGATGAACTGAGCGCCTGCCAACGACAGGCCCCAGGGACGATGCTCATCGAGCAGCACCGGCCGGGCATCCTGATCCAAGAAGCTGCAGTGAATATGGGTGCCGTTGCTTACGGCGCCCGGCTCCGGAATCGGCGTGAAGCTCACGCGATTTCCCAGCCTGAAGGCCACTGCCTGGGCGAGTTCGCGGGTGATCACCGCATTGTCGGCGCCCCGCAAGCCAACCGCCGGCGCGGAGGTGACTTCGAACTGCTTGGCGCCGAATTCCGCCAGGAATGAATCCGGTATCACGCCCGCCTGCCGCATGGCTGTGAGCAGGGTTTCGCCGAACACACCCTGCCGGCGATAGGCGTCGAGTTCGTAGGGCTGCTGCAAGGCGCCGGCGCCGCTGTAGGTGAACTCTTGCTCGAAGGTGGCCAGCAGGCTCAGGCCCGTCTCGCGCTTTAGTTCCTCGAGCGCGCGGCGCAATACGTGGCGTGGACAGAAGTCCCAGGGCGAGCCTTCCAAGGTCCTGATGTCGCCGAGAAAAAAATATTCCGAAGTGCTGCCCTCGAAAGGCACCAGCACGCGGGTCGAGGCGTCGGGAATGAGAAAAACCTCGCCCTGAGTGCCGAAGGTCGTCATCTGGATCGGGCCAAAGGCGGAGATGAAGATATTGGTCGGCGCCAAGCCGACACCGCGCTCAAGGCGTGCCGCGAGATCCGCCGCCGGAAAACTCTTGCCGCGAAAATGTCCGGAAAGATCGCTGGTTCCAACGAAGGCAATCTGTTCGCGCTGCATGCGGCAACTTTACCGGATCGAGTTGAATCCCGCTAAGGCGACATCGTCGCTGAGAATCATTGCCACGTTGACATCGCCACAGATTTCATTATGATATCACTACAATATCAAATGGTAGGAGCGAGTATGTCCGTCCGAGCCCCGCGATCTGCAGCAACCGAGCATATATTCAGCGCCTTCAGCGGCTGGCCCATGCTGCTCGTCAATTTTCTCCTGTTCGTGGCCGCCGCCTTCACGATCGGGTTCGCCGCCACGCCCGGCAGTGCGCTGCCATTCATCGGCGCCGCGCTGGCGCTGGTGGCGCTGCTCATGCTCGGCGGCTATTTCACCTTGCAGCCCAATCAGGCGCGCGTACTCATTCTGTTCGGCGCCTACAAGGGCACGGTGCGCGAAAGCGGGTTTCATTGGGCCAACCCCTTCTACTCGCGCACCCGCGGCAGAGACCCAACGAAGCACGCCTCCGCCGACGAGGGC
>DATMKO010000455.1:0-2600 GCA_035571175.1 Steroidobacteraceae bacterium
GATGCGAGCTTTGCCGGACTTCAAGATACTTACCTGTGGGTCATGCAGGCCGATTCAGTGCTGCGCAAGATCCAGAGCTGCTGGGCCAGCCTGTATTCACTCGAGTCGCTGAGCTATCGGCTGCGGCATGGGATTGCAGAATCGACGGTGGCCATGGCAGTGGTTGTGCAAACCATGGTTGATGCGCGCACCGCCGGCGTGATGTTTACGCGCAGTCCGATCAGCGGGGATCGGTCGGTGATCACCATCGAGGGGGCCTGGGGACTCGGCTCGGCGCTGGTTAGCGGCGAAGTGACGCCGGACCACTGGGTGGTGGCGAAGATCACCGGCGAGATCTCGGTGCGGGATATCTCGGACAAGGCGATCCGTCATGCGCCGGCGGCGCATGGCGGTGTCGAGGTGCTTGCCGTAGAGGAGTCACTGCGCCGCGAACCCTGCCTCTCAGACCAGGAACTGGACTCGCTGCGCACCATCGGCAGACAAATTGAGCGCCACTACGGCCAGCCACAGGATATCGAGTGGGCCATCGACCGGCACTCGCAGCAGATCTTGCTGCTGCAGAGCCGGCCCGAGACCGTTTGGTCGAACAAGGATCATCAGGTGGCTGCGGATGCGCGAGTTTCCGACCCATTGCAGCATGTCATGAAGATTTTTGGAGGACGAAGGTGACCTTGACCGCCGCAGATGTCGCAGAAATCATGCGGTTGGTTGAACAGTCGAAGTTTGACGAACTGAACCTCGAGATCGACGGCATCAAGCTGACACTGCGCCGTGCCGGCGCATCCGCCAAATTTGTCCCGAGCCTGACGCCACCCGGTAGCCTGGACGCGGCGGCAGGCGCGGCAGACGGGGCAGGCGCGTCGGCTGCACGTTGCGAAACTGCGGTTCCGGTCGACGCGAACTTCAAGGACATCACATCGCCGATGCTCGGCACATTTTACCGAGCGCCGAAGCCTGGATCCGCGCCATTCGGCGAGATCGGCTCGGTGGTGCACGAGGACAGCGTCATCGCCATCATCGAGGTCATGAAGCTCATGAATACGGTGCGCGCCGGCGCCAAGGGCGTGATCACGCAGATTCTCCCGGCCGACGAGACCTTGGTGGAGTTTGGCGAAGTCCTGATGCGAATGCGCAGAGACCCCTAAATCATGGCCATCCGCAGGATTCTGATCGCCAATCGCGGAGAAATCGCCGCGCGTATCATACGAAGCTGCCGCAGGCTGGATATCGAGGTGGTGCTGGCGGTCTCTTCGGCCGACCGCGATGGCGAACCTGCACGGCAGGCCGATCGTGTCGTATGCATAGGCGCGGCAAAGTCCGCCGATAGCTATCTGAATGCCGCTGCCATCGTCCACGCCGCCGTCGCCACGCGCGCGGATGCGATTCATCCGGGATACGGCTTTCTGTCCGAGCGTGCGGTCCTGCCGCAGTTGTGCGCACGCGCGGGCATCGTTTTCATCGGACCGACGGCGGAGCAAATCGTCGCGGTTGGCGATAAGCTGCGGGCGCGCGCCGCGGCCGAGTCGGCCAACGTGCCGGTGGTGCCCGGCGGCGCGGCGAATTCGCCTGCGGAGGCAGAGGCTCTGGCGCGCAAAATTTCGACGCCGCTGCTCGTCAAGGCGGTGGGCGGGGGCGGAGGCCGCGGCCTGAAGCTGGTCGAGCGGCTTGAAGACCTTCCCAGGATGCTGGACTTGGCCGCAGCCGAGGCAGGGGCGGCGTTCGGCGACACCCGCGTCTATTTGGAGCATTACATTGGCTGCGGCCGGCATGTCGAGGTGCAGGTACTCGGCGACGGTGCGGGGCGAGTCATTCAACTGGGTGAGCGCGATTGCTCGGTGCAGCGCCGCTACCAGAAGCTCATCGAGGAGACGCCGGCGCCGGGTCTTTCTGCGGCACTGCGCGAATCCCTGCAGCAAGCCGCCGTGCGCTTCGCAGAACGGATCGGGTACCTCAGCGCCGGCACGGTCGAATTCATCGTCGATGCGCAGCGCGAGGCTTTCTATTTTCTGGAGATGAACGCGCGCATCCAGGTTGAGCATCCGGTGACCGAGGCCGTTACCGGCATCGACCTGATTGCCGAGCAGATCGCAATCGCGGACGGCAGCGGCTTGCGGTTGCAGTCCGAAGTTCGCACCCTGGGTTGTGCCATCGAATGTCGGGTCAATGCCGAGGACTATCGCAACGATTTTCGTCCGAGTCCTGGACGTGTGCACGAACTGTCCTGGCCCTCGGGCGAGGGTATTCGCGTGGATACCCACGTCGTGGCGGGCTCCAGCATTCCGCCCTTCTATGATTCGCTGATCGCCAAGATCATCGCGTCGGGTCCGGATCGCGCCAGCGCGTTGGCGCGGCTACGCGGCGCAATCGGCGCGACGCACATCAGCGGCGTGCACAGCAATCTCGGTTTCCACCGCGCGGCGCTGGACGACCCCGAATTTCAAGCGGGCGGTGTGGATACAGGCTTCGTGGCAAGGTTGTACGCGCGCCGGCCGGACTTAAGCGAGCAGCGCACTGCTGGTGCCGCGCATGGCTGAAGTGCAATTGGTCGAGACCTCGCTGCGCGATGGCAACCAGTGCCTGTGGGCGGCATTGGGTATAGA
>DATMKO010000456.1:0-4765 GCA_035571175.1 Steroidobacteraceae bacterium
GCGGCAGCCCAGGCGGAATTCCTCCGCGGACTTGCGCAACTTCACAACTTTGAATACGACGATGCAGCGCTACATTTTCGCGAGGCGCAAAAAGCCGATCCGGACTTTGCCATGGCCTACTGGGGCGAGGCCATGACCAAGAATCATGGCGTTTGGCATGAGCAGGACCAGCGCGCGGCTCTGGAAGCATTGTCCCGGCTTGGCGCCACGCCCGCCGCCCGACAGGCGAAGACTCCCACGGAGCGGGAGAAACTCTACCTCGACGCCGTTGAGACTCTGTATGGCGATGGGTTCAAGGAACAGCGCGACCAGAAGTATATGGCCGAGATGGCGCACCTGCATCAACGTTATCCTGCCGATGTGGATGCAGCCGCGTTTTATGCATTGGCCATCTTGAGCAGCGCGGAACAAGGCCGCGATTTCGCCGTTTACATGCGCGCCGCGGCGGTGCTCGAGGAAGTCTTCCCGCTGCACCCGCGCCATCCGGGCGTCGTGCATTACCTCATCCACTGCTATGACGATCCCATTCACGCGCCGCTCGGACTCCGGCCGGCGCGAATCTACGCGCAGATCGCACCTGACGCCGGGCACGCGCAGCACATGACGTCGCATATTTTTCTTGCCTTGGGAATGTGGGATGAGGTGGTACGCGCAAACGAAACGGCAACGGGCGTGGTCAGTCATCACCGGGAACTTGCCGGTAAGCCGCCAGGCCTGTGCGGGCATTACAATGAATGGCTGCTGTACGGATATTTGCAGCTGGACCGCATTGCAGATGCGCGGCGAGTCCTCGAAGGCTGCCGCCGGCAGGCCGGGCGCCAGGCGGAGAACCTGGCTTCAAAGTCCGACGCCAACGGCAACCGCGATACTTCATCCATTGATTCGTACGCGGTGATGCGCGCTCATTTCCTGATCTCCTCCGAACTCTGGGAGGATGAAGTCGCGCACTGGTCGCTTCCCGCCGGCGCGTTTCCGTTGGCGCGATTTGCCTTCGACTACACCGATACGCTGGCGGCATACGAAACTTCCGACTTCAGGCGCGCGGAGCAAATGCTGCGGCGCGCGGAAGCAGACGCCAAGCTCGCTGCCGCTTGGCTCGAGCAAAGCAATGAAGGCGACCCCGAAAGACGCGGCGATATCGCGCTAATGGCAGATCAATTGCGCGCATTGCATGTGTCCTCGAAAGCGGATGCTCGAGCAGCACTGGCCGCGCTGCAAATGGTTGCAGCCAAGGAAAGCGCGCTGCCGCTGGAATTTGGCCCTCCCGCGGTCTACAAGCCGACCGAGGAACTTCTCGGGGAGATGTATCTGCAAATGCGGCAGCCGCTGGAAGCCCGCAAGGCATTTGCAGCTGATCTGGCGCGCGCACCGGGCCGACGGCTGGGAACGCAGGGCCTGGCGCGGGCACAAGAGTGAGGGACTCTGCTATTTCGAGGCGAACTTCCTCAGTAGACGCGGAAGCATGCCCCCGAATCCCACGGCCAGCGCCCACAACACCAACCCGGCCGGCAAGCCCCTGCTGGAATTGGCGCCAGGCGTCGCACCCAGCGCATGCGCATGTTCGATCGCCACGGCACACAACACCACGCACAGCAGGCCCAGGCAGAGGTACAGCGCCGCATGCACCTTTTCGCGGCGTACCAGGTGCGCATCGTCCATGGCGGCAATCAAAAAAGGCTCGCCATTGGTAGGTTGGCTGATCACGCTCATGCGGGTGATAGGTGTGTTCAGATTCTGCGACTGCGCCTCTTTGATCGCGGCCTGTCGCACGGCTTCCCATTCGGTCGCATCGATCCGGCCATCGTGATTGGCATCAAAGCGCGCCAGGAGCCCCTGCTGGTCCTGCTTCCACTGCTTGAGCAATGCTGCTGCGCCCGCATCGGCGCTGCTGCTGCCCTCGGAATGCGAGCGCAGCTCGCCGCACACGGAAACTTGTACGCCAGCGTTCAACAGGCTCTCGGTATATCGATAGTCGCCGGAATGAAGCAAACCGCTGGGTTGAGGCGGTCCACAGGGTCGCGGGTCGACGCCGTACCAGACGTCGTGCAAGGTTGGGGTAATTTCAGCGTTCACCGGTCCCACCAAACATTGCGCATCGGATTCGGCAAGCACGAACAAATCTACGCTGCTGCCGCTGTCGATCGATTCCCAGCGGGTCTCGCCTTTCGCATTGCGAAACTTCTGCTCGACGTTGTAGCGCCACCATACGCAGGGTCGGGAACTCAAGGGTGCGGCCAGCGCCGTGCCGTTCGCAGGAGCAGTGCGGCCAAAAAGCTTTACGTACCCCTGCGCGGCTGAGCGAATTTTAGCCAGAGGCGTGTCAGCCAGCAGCCGGTCACGGCGCATGCTTGCAAAAAATCGGTATAGCGCCCACAGCGCCACGGCACCGCAAGCGGCGGCGCCCATCCAATAATAATGCACTGTCTGCAAATCGCCGGTGCGCATCTGCGCAACTCTATTTCAGCGCGCGAACATCGCTTTCATATCGACGTCGGCTTTCTCATCGCTCTGGAATTGCAGCAGATGCGCGGGCGGGAAATTACCGAAACTCGCGACCAGCACGTCGGGAAAAGCCTGGATACGAATGTTGTTGGCCGTGACCGCGTCGTTGTAGACCTCGCGGCGGTCCGCAATCGCCGTCTCGAGACTGCTGACGCGCGCTTGCAATTGCTTGAACGCGTCGTTCGCTTTCAGGTCGGGATAGCGCTCAGCCACCGCGTACAGTCCGTTCAGCCCGGTACGCAGCTCGCGCTCCGCCACGCCCACCGAGTTCACGTCGCCGGAATTGCGCGCCGCATCGACTCCGGTGCGCGCCTTCATGACGCGCTCGAGCGTACTGGCCTCGTACTGCATGTATTGCTTGCAGACTTCCACAAGCTTGGGAATTTCGTCATGCCGCTGCGCCAGAAGCACATCGATGTTGGACCATGCAAGCTTGACTGCCGCGCTGACGCGCACCAGACCGTTGTAGATCCCAATCAGATAGCCCAACAGGGCAACGAACAGGAAAAGCACGACCAACAATGCGATCATGGGACGACTCCGGTAGACACAGGGCAGATTCGCTTCGGCGAGTGTCGATTGAAGTCCCCACAATCGCAAGGGCGGCCCCCTGGCAGTGTGACTTTCCTATCAGTTTCCGCGGGCCTCAGGCGTCCCGGGAGGCTCCACATGAGACGCAGTTCCCTTCGGGTCACAAGGCGAACTGCGTCACTTTATATGGCCCTTTGGCCGCCGGCAGCCCAAAATAGCTGGCGATGAAACCTTTCTTCAAGTTCACCGCGCCATTGCTGGTCCTTGCGCTGGGTTTCCCGATCAGCGGCAGCACCCAGAGCAGCGACGAATCGCATCATCACTCACACACGGCTACAGGGACCCCGCCAGAGCAGCTCGGCCGGGTTTCATTCGCCAATTCATGCACGCCGGCCGTGCAAGCGAGTTTCGAACGCGCTGTCGCGCTGCTGCACTCTTTCTGGTGGCAGGAAGGCGAGCGGACGTTTCGCGATGTGCTGCGGCGCGACCCGAAATGCGCCATCGCCACCTGGGGCATCGCGGCAATCCTCATGGGGAATCCCTTCGCTGCTGGTCCAACTCCGGCGCAAGCGCAACAGGCTAAGGCGGCTATCGCACGCGGGCGTGCCATCGGCGCGAACACCGAGCGTGAGCGTCTTTACATCGAAGCAGTGGCGCAATACTACGAAGGCTTCCCTGGCCGTGCGCATGCTGCCCGCCTCCTCTCGCTCTCGAGGGCATTCGAGGGACTGGCGGCGCGCGTCTCCGAGGACGATGAGGCGCAGATTTTCTCGGCCCTCTATTTGACGGCGACGCAGGAGCCCTCCGAGCAAACGTTTGCCACCGCGCTGCAGGCCGCCGCGATTCTCGAAGTCCAGTTCAAGAAACATCCGGACCATCCCGGCGTGGCCCACTACCTGATTCACAGCTATGACTATCCTGGCATCGCGGCACAAGGGCTGAGCGCCGCGAGGCGCTACTCCGAAATTGCGCCCTCGGCACCCCATGCACTGCACATGCCCTCGCATATTTTCACACGCGTCGGCGCATGGCCGGATTCCGTGGCGAGCAATTTGCGTTCCGCAAGCGCCGCCAAGGCCCAGAATGCGCCGGTCGATCAACTGCACGCCATGGACTACTTGGTGTACGCGGACCTGCAATTGGCACGCGACCACGATGCGCGACGCGTGGTGGAGGAAGCGCCCGGCGTTCAGGATGACGAACAAATTCGGGCCGCACCGTATGCGCTGGCGGCCATACCGGCGCGTTACGCGCTCGAGCGCGGCGCATGGACCGAAGCTGCGCTGTTACAGCCGCAGGCCACGCGCTTTGCTGCCGCCGCCGCGCTCACATATTTTGCACGCGCGATCGGCGCCGCACGCAGTGGCGACGCAGCGGCCGCGGAGCACGACGTTCAGGAGCTTGCACGCATCGTTGATGCCCTGAAGGCCGAACAGGATGGCTACTGGACAACCGAAGTCGAGGTGCAACGCATGGGCGGCGCCGCATGGGCTGCATTTGCCAGGGGTGATCGCAATGCTGCGCTCGGTCTCATGACCGCCGCCGCCGACCTCGAGGACAAAAGCGAAAAGAGCGCGATCAGTCCCGCCCGCCTAGCGCCTGCACACGAACTTCTCGGCGATATGCTGCTCGAAAGCGGCAAGCCCGCCGCCGCGCTGGCGGAATACGAACGCTCGCAACTGCGCGACCCAAACCGCTTCAGAAGTCTTTACGGAGCGGGACAGGCGGCCGC
>DATMKO010000457.1:0-3602 GCA_035571175.1 Steroidobacteraceae bacterium
CGATCCCGGTGATCTCGCGAACTCTCTGCAAACTACTGTCAAACATGATTGTTTCTCAAGTCTCGAGTGAAAGGCGCATGGTAATCGGCCGCCACGCATCGCGATACCCAGGATCGCGCCGATTGCAGGATTAGGCAAGAAGTAGGCAGGAATGATCTAACGTCCCAGCGGCGCCGGTGTCTAGTATGCACAACACACCGCCTGGGAGCGCAGCATGATGATTCCGCGTCGCAAACTCGGCCCACAAGGCCTGGAAGTCTCGGCCATTGGCCTTGGCTGTATGGGAATGTCGGACTTCTATGGTCCGTCCGATGAGGCCACCAATCTGCGAGTGCTCAATGCCGCGCTCGATATTGGCATCAACTTTCTCGACACCGCCGATATGTACGGCGTTGGTGCCAACGAACGGTTGCTGGCGAAGGTTTTAAAGGCGCGCCGCGAGGAGGTTGTGCTCGCCACCAAGTTCGGCAGTGTGCGCAGTCCCGAGGGCGCATTTCTCGGGATCAATGGAACACCCGAGTACGTGCATGCGGCGTGCGATGCCAGTCTCACGCGGCTCGGCGTCGATCACATCGATCTGTACTATCAACATCGTGTCGACCCGAAGGTCGCGATTGAAGAAACAGTGGGCGCCATGGCGGATCTGGTCAAAGCCGGCAAGGTGCGCCACCTCGGCCTGTCGGAAGCCTCGGCGAATACCATTCGACGCGCCGCCCAGGTGCACCCGATCAGCGCGCTGCAAAGCGAATTCTCGCTGTGGACGCGCGACCTGGAAGCCACCATCCTGCCGGTCTGCGAAGAACTCGATATCGGGGTCGTCGCCTACAGCCCGCTCGGCCGTGGCTTTCTGACCGGCGTGTTCAAGAACCCGGAGGACTTCGATCCGGGCGACTACCGGCGCAACAACCCGCGGTTCTCCAGCGAGAACTTCGCCAGCAATCTACAACTGGTGGAACTGGTATCCCAGATTGCACGCGAGGAGGGCTACACACCGGCACAGGTTGCCCTGGCGTGGCTGCTTGACTGCGCGCCTTACATCGTGCCGATTCCAGGCACGCGCAGCATCAAGCGCCTCAAAGAAAATGCGCTGTCGGTCATGGTGCGGCTTGGCAATGCGCAGTTCGAGCGGCTGTATGGAATTTTGCGTGAACGGCCGGTGACCGGAGCGCGTTTGGCGGCGGCAGCGATGGTGACAATCGACGCCTGAGCAATGCGCGAGGGTTTGAGATCGCGCCTTGTCGTTGCCATTTTGGCGCTGCTCTTGGTGCCGCTGCGGGTCGAAGCGGCGCAGCCGGAAACGACTGCGGCCGGCTATCCGGACCCGCCGCAAGTGTTGTTCAACGATCTGTTCGTCGCTGTGCAAACCCGTGCGATCTATTCTGATAGCAAGGCATTTGCAGATGCGACACCGAATGCCGCTCCGGATGAGATCCTGGCGCAATACCGCGCGGCTAAACCTGATTCGCCGCAGGCGCTCAAGCGCTTCGTCGAGGCGCACTTTACCCTCCCTCCCGACGTAGTAGCAGCAGCTCCCTCTGCGCCGGAGCGAGTCTCGATCACCGAACACATTGATCGATTGTGGGGTCCGCTTACCCGCCAGACCACCTCCGCGCCGCCATATTCCTCGCTGTTACCCTTGCCGCGGCCGTATGTCATCCCGGGCGGGCGCTTTCGCGAGATCTACTACTGGGATTCGTATTTCACGATGTTGGGTTTGGTCGAAAGCAATCGTCGCGACTTGGTGGAAAACATGGTGGATGATTTCGCTTTCCTGATCAATACCTATGGACACGTGCCGAACGGTGCGCGCACTTACTATTTGAGCCGGTCGCAACCGCCATTCTTTTTCGCAATGGTGGGTTTGCTGGCAAGCAACGATCAGTCGGCGGCGTTCCTTCGGTATTTGCCGCAACTGAAAGCCGAGTATGCATTCTGGATGCAAGGAGCTGGGGGCCTCAGCCGCGGCACCGCCCACCGCCGTGTCGTGGCGCTCGACGACGGTTCGATACTCAACCGGTACTGGGACGATCGCGATACGCCGCGCGATGAGTCGTTTCGTGACGATGCCGCTCTTGCAACCGCGAGTCGGCGCCCGGCCGCGGAGGTGTACCGAGATATTCGCGCCGCGGCGGAGAGTGGCTGGGATTTCAGCTCGCGCTGGTTTGCCGATGCACACACACGGGCGACGATCAGTACAACTGAGATCGTGCCAATTGGTCTTAATAGTCTAATGTTCGGGCTCGAGAACGCGATTCGCGCAGGGTGTGAACGCGGGGCCGATGAAGCCTGCACGAGGGAATTTTCGCGGCGCGCCGCGATGCGGCGCATCGCCATCGATCGATATTTGTGGGACGCGATGAGCGGCGCTTACATGGATTATCAATGGATGCACCACGAACGCATCCGGCGCGTGTCGGCTGCAACCCTCTATCCTCTCTTCGTGGCACTCGCATCAAAGTCGCAGGCGACAGCAGTTGCCAAGGTTGCGACGCATCAGCTGCTGCGGGCCGGCGGCATTGTGACGACGCCGCTGCAAACTGGCGAGCAATGGGACGCGCCCAATGGCTGGGCGCCCTTGCAGTGGATCGCGGTGGACGGGCTGCGGCGCTACCATCATGAATCACTGGCGGAAATGATCGCCTGCCGTTGGATGAGCGGCGTCAACGAGGTTTTTCGCGATGACGGCAAACTGGTCGAAAAATACGATGTGGAGACCTCCGGTCGCAGCGGCGGCTGTGGGGAGTACCCATTGCAAGATGGATTTGGGTGGACCAATGGCGTCATGCGCAAGTTCATCGCGCTCTATCCTGCAGACGCTGCTACGTTGGTGGCGAGCGGATGCTTAAAGAAAGACAAAAGGCACAGGACGAATTAACGTCGTCTTGACGGCGCATCGCGCCGCGGCAAATGTCACGCTCGACTACTGCCGTAACGTGGCAGCGGCAGCGACCCGCGCAGTCACCCGCCCGTCAGGGCTAGCATTGCTTCCTTGACCTTCGCCAGAGCAACGCGCCCGACCAATTCAATGTCAAGATGCGGCAAGTTAGGCAGCTCGTTGGAAACCACCACGGCATCGATAATCGCGGGGCCATCGATCGCCAGGGCCTCATTGATCGCGGCCTTCAACTCACTGGGCTTCCTGGCGGTAAATCCGTGACCGCCGCAGGCACGGGCCAGCGCAGCGTAGTCAGGATTGGTAAATTCGATGCCTTCTCGAAAGGGGGCCAAGCCGACGCTCTGAGCCTCCAGCGTGATCAGTCCGAATGCGGAATTGTTGAAGATCACCACCTTGACCGGCAGCTTGTGATGCACGGCGGTGAGAAATTCGCACATCAACATGTTGAAGCCGCCGTCGCCGCACAGCGCAATCACCTGGCGCGAACGGTCCAGCGCTTGCACACCATTCGCCTGACCCAGCGCCGTTCCCACGGCGGCATTGTTGAATGAACCGATAATTCGCTGCGATCCGCTTTGCCGGATCCAGTTGGCTGACCACAGCGTGTTCAGACCGGTATCGAGAACGAATGCTGCATCGGGCTTCGCCAGATCGCTGACTGCCCGGGCGACTGCCTGCGGATGGATCCGATCTGCGCTTCGCTCAA
>DATMKO010000458.1:0-4748 GCA_035571175.1 Steroidobacteraceae bacterium
GGCCCGCGCCCCCAGCAGCATGCGGATCACGACGTCGTCCTGCGGGCGCGCGGCATCTTCACCCAGCAGCTGGTACATGAAACGCGCCAAACGCTGATTCATCTCGTTGGCGAATTTGAAGCGCAGCGCGTCATTGCCGTCCGAGCCGACCTTGGCTTCCTCGGAGATTTCGCAAATCAAGCGCGAAATGAAGCGCGCCTTGTCGACTAGTCCAAGGTCGCTGAAGAACTCGATTTCAGATTGAATGTTCATCCGGCCGGGAAGAAATCAATGGGTTTGGTCGCGGTCAGAGCGGCAACGTCTTTCGCCTCGAATTTGAACAGGCGGATGCGCGCCAGCAGTTTGCTCTCAAATTCGGGATCGTTGAGTTCCGTGGAAATAATTTTCGCCGCGGTGATGTCGCCCGAGGGCGCAATGGTCAGCTCGATGACGACCTTGCCTTGCAGCGCCGGGTTATCGCGCAGCGCGCGTGCATACATCGCGTCGATGGCGCCCTTGTTCTTGGTGAACACCAACGCGATCTCATCCGCGCTGCGCGAGGCTTTGCCGCTGCCGCCGGCACGCGTCGCAGCCTGCCCGCCTGCGCCGAGGTTTGGATCCTTCACCTGGGTCGTGTAGATGCCTTTCAGCGAGCCGGATCCGGAAGCAAGGCCGCTGCTGGTCGGCGCACTGATGCCGCCGCTGGTGCCGCCGGCCTTGGAGGTGATCAGGGAGCGCGTCACCGTGCTGACGTCGCCAGGGTCGGTCGTGTTCTTTTGATTTTTGGCGAATTTATCCAGATCGATTTGATCGCGCAGCGCCGCCAGATCGTCCATGCTCGCGAGCAGTCCGCTCTTTGAGGCCTTGATGCGCGGATCCACCGGCACCGGCGGCGCTTTGGTCTCGGGCACCTTCTCGAGCGGCTTCTCCGGTTTCGGCGGCGGCGGCGGCGGCGGCGGCGGCGGCGGCTGAATCACCAGCTGCACGACTCTTTCCGGCAGCGATTCGGTGTTGTTGACGCGTTCGGCGTGCGGCAGGAAATACAGGATTATCGCGACAATTGTGGCCGCTATGCCGAGATTGCGCAGAATGACGCGGAAGCGGCGCTCGGTCTCCTCGGACGGCGACCACGGCAATTCATAGCGCCGATAGTACGGCACCAGTGCGGTGGGCGCGCGCATGGCTGGATTTGCGGTGGCCATTTAGGTCGCCGCCCGTTCGCGTTCGACCACGGCAAATGACACCTTGCCATACTCGGCTTCGCTGCATGTCATCATGATTTTTTTCAGCACACTATAGGGCGTGCTCTTGTCGCCCATGATGGTGACTTCGCGTTTGGCGATGTCGACTTGCTGCGCACCGCGCAGAGTACGGTCGTTCTGCGCCATCAACGCGGTTTTCAGCGGCGCGAAAAACGGTCCCTGATTGGCGACGACTTCCTGCAGCGAGCCGACCAATACACCATCCACGAACACCGAGTCCTTGGTCACCATGACCACCACGGCAGCGCTCGGCTTGCGGTCGGAAATGGACTGCGGAATGGCAATACTCTTGGTATTCGGCAGGATGTCCACTTCCGCGGTATGCGCGAGCAGAAAAACCACCAGGATGGTCATCATGTCGATGAATGGAATCAGCGCGAAATGGCTGGCGCCGTGCCGGCGCTGACGATGCCGCTTGATGCGATAGGATGTCATGTCGGCGCATCCGCGATGGCGATGTCAGGGAACAGTTCCGCCTTGGAAAACGGCGCGACCGGCAGTTGATACACACGCACCGTGTCCATCACCTGCACCAGCGTGTCGTACTGCACGGCGGGCGCGGGCAGTATGGTGGCGTCGGTCATATCGGGAAACTGCGATTTTATCCGCCGCATGAATTCCGACAGCGCATCCAAATCATAACCGGTTGCCGTATTGGCGATCACCTTGAGCGGCCCGGAGTTGCGGTCATTGACCACCAGGTCGTCGGGACGAATGATCACTTCGAGCTTCAAACCCTTCGGCAGGTCAACAGGAGCGGGATTGTTGGCCGGAAGATTCAGCTGCAGGATATTCGTCTTGGAAAACACCGCCGTGAAAATCAAGAAAAACACCAGGATCACCATCATGTCGATCATCGGCACGATGTTCAAATCATCGCGCCCCTGGTGATAGCGGGCGTGATTGCGTCGGACCAGGCGGGCGGCTTTTGACTTCATGAGCGGAGCACCATCTTATGAATCGACGCGGGTCTAGATAGTGCCGCGGGCAGCCGCCGGAGCTCGCACCGAAGAACCAGTGGGCGCCGCCGGTTCATGACCTTTGTCCGATTGCCGTTCCGTGATCGAGTTCAGAAACTTCACCGACGCAATCTCCAGACTGTCGATCAGCGAAGTGGTTTTGGACTCGAGAAACATATGCGACAGCAGCAGCGTGATGGCAACTCCCAGACCCGAGGCGGTGTTGTTCATCGCCACCGAGATCGCGGCGGCCAGCAGACTGGCCTTCTCGGCCGGATTGGCGGTCGCCACCGCACTGAACGCGCTGATGAGGCCGATGATGGTGCCGAGCAGTCCGATCAACAAGCCGACGTTGGCCAGCGACGACAGATAGTGAGTGCGCTTTTCAATTCGCGGTATCACCTCGAGCAGGCTCTCATCCATGGCCTTTTCGATGTCGTCGCGGCGGCGGGCGCTCGCCACTCGGGCCACGCCGTAGTTGAGAATCGTGGCGATCGAGGCCTTCGAGTTGTGCGTGAGCCCGACCACCTGCTTGAAGTTTCCGGCGCTCAATGCGGGCACAAGCGAATCCCAGAGACTACGATTGCGAATGGTTTCGCGAGTCAGGTATACGTATCGCTCAATGGCGATCGATACGCCGACCACGAATATCAAAGCCAGCGGGTAGAGGAACACCCCGCCGTCCTTGAAGAAATTGACGACCGAATTCATGAAATTCATTCTTGCGCGCTCCTAAATATACCCATTGCATCCGAACATATTATTCAACCAGATTCCGTAAAATCGGCTATGACTTACTTCTCACCCTGCTGCGACGGGCGGTTCTGCGCACCATTTTGGGACGCATCGGCTTGTACAGCCTTGTAATAGAGAACTTCGCGTTTAAAGACGTCCCGATCGACCGGAGCCAGGATCTCATCAACCAGGCTATTCATCGGTTTGCCGGCTAAATCCCCAATATCCGATTTCTTCCAGGGGACTATGTACATGACCTTTGGCTGTTCGCGGTCGCCGGTCACGGTCGCGGTGCCCAATTCCAGCTTATCGATGGCGTCTGGACCCTTCCTTTGGCCGGACGCGGCGGCGGCCGGCCGGCTTGCGCCCGCCCCCGTAGCTGCGGCCGATGTATTGGCGCGCGGCTCGCCGGCCTCCGACAGGGCGGTTGACTTGGCCGGTTTTGCCGATTTCGCCGGCGCGGGTGCCGGTGGCTCCGCGAGTGCCTGCCCCGCGGCAGGGGGAGCATCGGACGATGGTGCATTGGGCGCCGCGGCGGGCGGCGACTGGGCTTGAACCGCAGCCATTGCCCCGCACAGTAGGCTCAAACCAATCGCTTTGATTGCCGTGTTCATGCCGGCTCCTTGTTGGCCGATTTCGCCGGTGCGCCGACGCGCTTGCGAAGTTCCACCACCCAGCCAGCGACTTGTTTGTTCTCGCCGGCGATTTCGATATAGCGTTCAAACTGATCGAGAGCCTTCTGCGGCTCCGCCAGGTACAAATCGTAGAGCACGCCCAAGTTCAGATGCGCGGGAGCGTAATTTGGTTCAGCGGCAATCGTACGCTGATAGGCGGATTCTGCCTCCGTAAATTTGCCGAGTTTACGCAGCGTGATGCCGAGTTCGTTGCCCGCTACCGGGTTGTTGGGGCTGAGCTCAACCGCCGCCTTAAATGCCTTTTCCGCTTCGGGAAGCCGCGAATCGCGCATGTAGAGCAGGCCCAAATTCAACTGCGGCCCTGCGAATTGCGGATAGCCGATGGCCAGCTGCTTGAACTCCAGTTCCGCATCGGCGTTGCGACCGGCTTTCATGAGTTGCAACGCCTGGTCGTACTGCTGTGCGGCGCGCGCGGGTACCGGTGTGGGCTCCGCGGCAGGGACGCTGATCGGGGCGCCCGGCGCCGCGGCGGTTGCATTGCCCGTACCGCTGCCGGCGACGTTGCCGCCAGCAGTACCGCTGCCGGCAGCGTTTCCGGTGCCGGCGCTGGCGGCGTTGGCGGCGCCGCCGGCTGGTTGGCCGACGGTCGGCGCAGGCGCGGCGGCGCGCGCTGGCTGAACTGGCGTGTGGTGGCACGCAGCCAGCATCGCAAGCGCAGCCAGACTAACGAATCGATTCGACCAGCTGTTCACCGATTTCCACCTTGCCGTAGCGGCCTGGGTTGAGTTGCGCGAGCGCAGCAAAGCTCTTCTGCACCCATTCATCATAGGTGCCGTCCTTGGTTCGCGCAGCGTTCACTTCGTGCAGTTTGATGGCCTTCTCCTCGAACGGGAAAGCTTGCTCCTCCAGCAACACGTCGTATTGCTCCAACTCGTCCTTGTTGAGATTTTTTGGCCGCTCCGAACTCATCAAATCCTTGCCCAGCTGGCGGTACAATTCCGCGCTCTCGAAGGTCGCGGCCGTGGTGACTTCAGCGACCTGGTAATCGGCGGCCGCCTCGTAGGCCTTGAGCGCAGCCTCCATTGCCTTGCGTTTCTCGGCGAGGGATTTTTTGAGAGGCGCCACTAATTTGATGCTTCTGAAATCGTCGCGAACCGGGGCTGCGAATGCCAGGGTCG
>DATMKO010000459.1:0-14646 GCA_035571175.1 Steroidobacteraceae bacterium
CTCGATCTCGCGCTCGCGACTGCCGTGGATTACGACGCGCTGGCGCGGGTCATCGGCGCCGAGTTCGGCAAACTGGACGGCGTGGTGCACGCCGCGGCGCAGCTCGGCGATCGTACGCCGCTCGAGCAATATGATGTACCCACATGGTGCAGGGTGTTACACGTGAATCTAACCGCGCCGTTCATCCTGACGCAGGTGTTGCTGCCCTATCTGCGCAAATCCGCGGACGCCTCCGTCATATTCGTCAGCAGCGGTGTGGTGAAGCAATCCAGGCCGTACTGGGGCGCTTACGCCGTGGCCAAGAGCGGCTTGGAGTCGGTGCGCAGCATGCTCTCGGAAGAACTGCAAGGCGAGCCGAATATCCGCGTGAACAGCGTGAACCCGGGCCGTATGCGCACCGCCATGCGCGCGGCTGCGTATCCGGCCGAGGATCCGAACTCGCTACCGACACCCGCGTCGGTCTGCGGCGCGTTTCTGTACTTGCTGAGCGCGCTCGGCCGGAGTATTGATGGGCAGTTCATCGACGCGCAATAACAATGAGGAACTCAACAGTGCACTTACGGACATTCATTTCAGCTTGCGCAGTATCGGCGCTGTTCTCAATCGCGGCGGGAAACGCCGGGGCCGCGCCGGCGCCGGAATCGACCCGGCCCCTGGAAGGCGATTTTGTCCTCCATGATTTCCATTTCGCCTCCGGCGAGACGTTGCCGGAAGTGCGCATGCACTACACGTTTTTTGGCAGACCGCACAAGGATGCCTCAGGACACGTCGCCAACGCGGTACTGGTGCTGCATGGCACCGGCGGTTCCGGCCGAAGTCTGGTCAACGATAGATTCTCCGGCGTGCTGTTCCAAAAAGGTCAACTTCTGGACGCCGACAAATATTTCATCGTGCTTCCGGACAGTATCGGGCATGGCAACTCCAGCAAACCCAGCGACGGACTACACGCCCACTTTCCGCAATATGACTACCAGGATATGGTGGCCGCGGAATACGCATTGATGAAAGGCCTGGGAGTGGAGCATCTGCGGCTGGTCATGGGCACCTCCATGGGATGCATGCACACCTTCATGTGGGGCGAGGCGTATCCCGACTTCATGGATGCGCTGATGCCGCTCGCCTGCTTGCCGGTGCAGATTGCCGGACGTAATCGGCTGTGGCGCGATCTTCTCATCGATGCCATTCGCAACGATCCGCAGTGGATGAACGGCGACTACAGCAGCGAACCTGTGGCCGCACTGCGCACCGCCGCAGGCCTGCTCCTGATCGCCGGCAGCGCACCCATACAAATGCAGCTTTCGCTGCCGAGCCAGGCCGCCGCGGACGAATTTCTGCAGAAATACATGGCGCGGGAGCTGGACGACCTGGACGCCAACGATCTTCTGTACGCCGTCAACGCCTCGCGCGATTACGACCCGTCCGCCGGATTGGAGAAAATCAAGGCGCCGCTGCTGCTGATCAACTCCGGCGACGATTTCATCAACCCGCCGGAACTAGGGATTGCGGAACGGGAAATCAAGCGCGTGCCCAACGGGCGCTTCGTGCTGCTGCCCGCTTCCGATCAGACACACGGCCATGGAACGCACACCTGGGCCGCTGTATGGCAGAAGTATCTGGCGCAATTGCTGGACGCATCGGCGGCGAGCGCGAAGACGCCGGCTGCAAAGTAGCGATCGTCGACGCGACCACAGGGCCGATGACGCTTACGCGGGGTCCGGCGCTGCTTGGGCGGGCAACGCGGCGTCGATCTCATTGATCAATGCATTGCGTTCGCTGGCCAGCATCGCACGCGAGTGCCCGCGCGGCAGTTCGCGCGCCAGATGCACAGGCCCGAAGCGCACGCGCATCAAGCGGCTGACAATCAGGCCGCGCGCCGCCCACCAGTGCCGCACCTGCGCCGAGCGCGTCGCGCGCACCGTGACGGTGAGCCAATGATTGAATCCTTCTCCATATTTCGCCTCCGCGCGCAGAATGCTCATCGCTTCGCCCTCGCAGTCGGTGGCCGCGCGAAACTCCTCGACCAGGGTCTCATTGAGCGGCCCGCGCATTCGCAGCACGTAGTCGATAGTCAGCGCGTGCACGCCGCGGGACACGCGGTGCGCCCAGGATCCATCGTCGGTGAGAATTTCCAATCCTCCGTCGACCGGCGGCATGGGCTGGATTGCCAGCCATCGGCCAGAAGAGCGCGGCAGGTTAAGATGCTCGGCTGCACGCGAGGTCGCCGCTTTGAGGTCGAGGCTCTCGCCCGGCGAGCGATGAAACAGCAGTACCCGCAATTCCTTGACGGCCGGGGCATGCAATCGCACCGGCCGGCCGTCCAGGGTGATGCGATCACGGGGGGTGAGTTTGGCGCCGAGCGCCGGCACTTCGCCGTTGACTTGCAGCCTGCCCGAGCGAATCCAGCGCTCCACTTCGCGGCGCGAACCAATGCCCGCTGCCGAGAGCAGCTTCTGCACCCGTTCACTCGCCGGCTGATCTTTGCGTGGCGGCGCCGACCTCCGGGACGGTGATGGCTTGCGCGGGGCTCGCCGGCCCATCAATTCGAATCGTCTAGCGATCCGCTTGCAACCAGACCTTGCGTCCGCGGCGCCGTGTTCTCCGCGGCAGGCTCTTCATCATCATCAGCCGCGTGCTCGAGATCCGCGGCGGCATCGAGCGGCGGTTCCCCTTCGGTCAGTACCTCAGGCTCCGCGCCCGGCAATGTCAACTGCACGCGCAGGTCCTCCAGCTCCTTGAGCTGCGCCAGGGTCGGCAAGTCATCCAGTTTCTTCAAATTGAAATAGTCGAGAAACTCCCGGGTGGTTCCCAGCAGTTCGGGCTTGCCGGGCACATCGCGGTGACCGACCACCCGGATCCAGTTTCGCTCGAGCAGGGTCTTGATGATGTGCGGATTGACCGTCACGCCGCGAATCTGCTCGATTTCGCCGCGAGTGATCGGCTGTCGATAGGCCACGAGCGCCAGGGTTTCGAGCAGCGCGCGCGAGTACTTTGCCGGCCGCTCCTGCCACAGCCGCGCTACCGGCTGAGCCACCGCAGCTTTGATTTGAATTCGATAGCCGCTGGCGACCTCGAGCAGTTCCAGACCGCGCGATTCGTAGTCCGCCGTAAGTGCGGCGATCGCGGCTCTGATCTCGTCGGCATTTGAACCATCGCGCTCATCGAAGATGCTAACCAGCTCGTCCATGGCGAGAGGGCGGCCGGCGGCCAGCAGCGCAGCTTCAACCACATTCTTGACGTATTGATCGTTCATTTAAGGACTCGCTTGGGTGTCGTTGGCGGCGCCTTCTTCGGCTACCAGTTTCAGGTGCCGGGCCGGATTGCCCAGGCGCACATGCAGCGGCGCGTATGCTTCCGATTGCACTAGTTCGATCAATCCTTCGCGCAATAGTTCGAGGATGGCTACAAAGGTCACCGTCACCCCGCGACGGCCCTCCTCCGGGGTAAACAAGCGCACGAAATCCACAAACGCATTGCTGGTCAGCGCCGACAAGATATCGGTCATCCGCTGGCGCACCGACAAAGGCTCGCGCTGCACGTGATGGTGCGCAAACATGTCGCTGCGCGACAATACATCCTGAAAGGCGACCAGCATCTCCTGCAGCGTGACGCGCGGCGCCATGCGTACCACCTTGCGATCGACCAATTCCGCCGATGCGATCCAGGTATCACGATCCAGCCGCGGCATGCGATCGATGTTCTCGGCAGCGCGCTTAAAGCGCTCGTATTCCTGCAGGCGGCGCACCAGTTCTGCTCTCGGATCCGCCTCCTCCGCGGCATCGTCGCTGCCAACCCTGGGCAGCAGCATGCGCGATTTCACTTCCGCGAGGGTGGCGGCCATCAGCAGGTATTCGCCGGCAAGCTCGAGCTGCAACACCTGCATCAGCTCGATATAGCGCATGTATTGGCGGGTGATCTCCGCGATCGGAATGTCGAGGATGTCCAGGTTCTGCCGCCGTATCAAATACAGCAGCATGTCGAGAGGACCTTCGAACGCCTCGAGAAAGATCTCGAGCGCCTGCGGCGGAATGTACAAATCTCGCGGCATCTCGGTAATGGGCTGCCCTTCCACGACCGCAAACGGCATTTCAGCCTGTGCCGGCGCAAGATTGGGCGGCGGTGCCGGGACTGCGCCCGGCGCCGGCGCCGCGGCGTTTTGAACCAGTGTCAATTCGGGTTTCATCTGTAGTTCATCTGCATTGCCTGACGGACCGCTTCGAGGGTATCGCGTGCCACTGCGCGCGCCCGCTCGCACCCCTCGGCGATGATACCGCGTACCAGGTCCGGATTCTCTTCGAACTCCTGCGCGCGTTTGGCAATGCCGGACACTTCCTCGACGATTTTCTCGATCAGCGGCGCCTTGCATTCCAGACAGCCGATTCCTGCAGTGCGGCAGCCTTTCTGCACCCAGTCTTGAGTCTCGGCGCTTGAATAGATTTTGTGTAAATCCCACACCGGGCATTTGTCGGGATCGCCGGGATCCGTGCGCCGTTGACGGGCCGGATCGGTCTGCATTGCTTTGAGCTTTTTAACGACAGAGTCCGTGTCCTCACGCAGCCCAATCGTGTTGCCGTAGGACTTGGACATTTTGCGCCCGTCCAGCCCGGGAACTTTGGGTGTTGCCGTGAGCAGCGCTTCGGGTTCCGGCAATATCGAAATTCCGGTGCCCTCGAGAAATCCCAATAAACGATCTCGATCCGCGACCGTCAAACGCGCATTTGCCTCGAGCATGGCGCGTGCCTTGCCGAGCGCCTCCGCGTCGCCCTTCTCCTGGAATTCCTTGCGCAGCGCGCGATACAACCCGGAATTGCGCGAACCCAGGCTTTTGATGGCTTTTTCGACCTTCTGCTCGAACTCCGGCTCGCGGCCATAAATGTGATTGAAGCGTCGCGCAACCTCGCGCGTTATTTCCACATGCGCCACTTGATCTTCGCCCACCGGCACGAATTGTGAACGGTACAGCAGGATGTCCGCGCTTTGCAGCAAGGGGTAGCCGAGAAAACCATAGGTGCTCAAGTCGCGGTCGGTGAGCTGCGCCTGCTGCTCCTTGTAGGAGGGAACCCGCTCGAGCCAGCCCAACGGCGTGATCATCGACAGCAACAAATGCAGTTCCGCGTGTTCGGGTACCTTCGACTGGATGAACAGCGTGGCAACGCCCGGATTGAGGCCCGCCGCCAGCCAATCGATGGCCATGCTCCAGGTGTTCTCCTCGAGTTTCGAGGTGTCCTCGTAGCCTGTGGTCAAGGCATGCCAATCGGCAATGAAGAAGTAGCACTCGTACTGATACTGCAGTTCGATCCAATTCTTCAGTGCGCCGTGAAAATTTCCCAAATGCAGCTGGCCCGTTGGGCGCATACCCGACAGCACGCGTCGATTCTGTATCGGTCCACTCATGCCGAAGGCCCCACCCACAAGGCGTTGATGATGTGCGCAATGACGTGATAGGCGGGGTCGAACAGCCAGCCGAACAGGTGCAACACGGTTAACCCCAGCACGATGAATACTCCCACCGGCTCTATTTTTGCCAGCCCAGCGCTCAAGCGCAGCGGCAGCACGCTGCCGAGCACCCGGCCGCCATCGAGCGGCGGAATGGGCAGCAGATTGAAAATGGCGAGAACTGCATTGACCAGAATACCTGCCTGGGCCATGGACGCTACCCAACTTCTCAAGGTCACGCCGCTCAAGGTCGCGCCGCCGCTGATGCGTAAAACCGCTCCCAGCACCGCACACCATAGCAGCGCCATGAAAATATTCGCGGCGGGGCCGGCAAGCGCCACGACGATGGCCGCGCGGCGCGGCTTGCGCAGCACGCTCGTGGCCACGGGCACCGGCCGGGCCCATCCGAATAAGGGCACGCTGAGCGCCAGCAGCAGTCCGGGAACCAGCACGGTACCGACCGGATCGATGTGGCGGAAGGGGTTCAAACTCAAACGACCGAGCATCTCGGCGGTGCGGTCGCCGAAGTATCTGGCCATCCAACCGTGCGCCACCTCGTGCAGGGTAATGGCGAACAGAGCTGGGATTGCGTAGATCGAAATCTTGTAGAGAAACGCATTGAAATCCAATGGTTACACTCGTTATTTAACTAAATTGCGAGCATCTTCGCAAGCTTGGCCAGGGCATTATACGGGGGCCGTTGCCGCAAAGGGGCGGACGTCGCCGCGCCCAACGCGAACCACCACGGCACGATCCGTGGACAAGTCGATCACCGAGGTGGGAATCAGGCCGCAATTGCCGCCATCCAACACCAGATCGACGCTGCGCTCCAGCTTCTCGTAGATGTCCCTGGCATCGGTGCGGGGCAGCTCCTCGCCGGGCAAGAGCAGAGTCGAACTCATCACCGGCTCATTGAGCTCGCTCAGCAACATGGCGGTCACCGGGTGGTCGGGAACCCGAAGGCCAATCGTGCCCCGCCGTTCATGCTTGAGACGCCGCGGCGTCTCGCGCGAGGCTTTGAGCAAGAACGTATAGGGCCCGGGCGTATGCGCCCGCAATAGGCGGTACTGCCAGTTCTCGACCAGCGCGTACTTGCCCACATCGGCGAGATCCCGGCACACCAACGTAAAGTGATGATTGCGATCGGTTTGACGGATGGCGCGAATCCGCTCGAGCGCCGCTTTGTCGCCGATATGACAGCCGAGCGCATAGCACGAGTCGGTGGGGTAAACGATCACTCCCCCGCCGCGTAACGCCTCCACGGCTTGGCGCACGTAGCGCCGTTGCGGCGAGACAGAATGCAGTTGCAGATAGATGCTCATTGCGTCCGCTATGATACGCGGATGAATCAACTACTCGAATTCTCGCCGCTCATCGTTTTTTTTGCCGCATTCGAATTTCTGGACATTTACTGGGCGACGGCTGCGCTGATGCTCGCCTGCGTGCTGGTGCTGGTGGTGCACCGCCTGCGCACCGGCAAATTCAAGACCATGCACATCATCACCGTGGCGGTGGTCGTGATCCTGGGCGCAGCGACGTTGCTGCTGCACGATCGACGATTCATTCAATGGAAACCCACGGTGCTCCTGGGGCTGACCGCGGCTGCGTTCCTCGGCAGCATGGCTGTGGGCAAGCAACCGCTCGTGCGGCGCATGCTCGAGGCTGCCTTCGACGAACCGCTGCAGATCTCGCGGCGTACCTGGCTGATGTTCAATAGTCTCTGGACTGTATGGTTTGCGCTGCTGGCCGCCGCCAATCTCTACATAGCGCGCAATTTTGCAGAAAGCGTCTGGGTGAAGTTCAAAGTGTTCGGCATCACTGCGGCGACCATCGTGTTCCTGATACCGCAGGTTTTCTGGCTGGCCACCAAGGTTGCGGCCCCCACTGCCGGCAACCGTGCGCAACGTCTGCGCGAACGACTGGTAACCCGGTTCGCGCCCGCGCAGCTCACCATCGAAGACGAAAGCCATCTGCATGCAGGCCATGCGGGCGCTGCGGATGGGCACAGCCACTTTCGCGTGACTATCGTGGCCGAGGCGTTTCGCGGAATTCCCGCCGTTGCGCGCCATCGACTGGTGTACGCCGCAGTCGACGATCTGATGAAAACCGACATTCATGCGCTCGCGATCGAAGCGCTGCCCCCGGCCGAGTGAGGCGACGACAGGATCTTTGATGCAATGCAACATGGGTCTCGATCCACGCCAATCGCAACCAAAAAATTGGTGAGATAGCGCCGTTTAAGGCTAAACTGCCGCCCCCGGGCGCGTAGGCCTTCGGCCGTAGTCGCTTTTTTTTTGCGTAGAGGAAACAAATGACCCACTTTTTGAGTACACCATGGACCCGTGCGTCCATCGTGACAGCCCTTGTCGTGTTGATAGCGGCGTGCGGAAAAGGCCAGCAGCAGGCCGCGGCGCCCGCGGTTGCGGATAAAGCAGCGCCGGCCCCGGTTGCCACCGTTGACGGCTCACCCATTTCGCGGGCCGAGTACGACATCTATCTGAAGAGCCTGCTGCAGGGCCGGCCGACCACCGAACTCACCGCAGAGCAGAGAAACCAAGTTCTGGACGAGATGATCAGCATGCAATTGCTGGCCAGCCAGGCCGTGAAAGATGGTCTGGATAAGGATCCGGATGTGGCCGCACGGCTCAACGTACTGCGCATGCGCGTGCTGGCGGATAGCGAGTCGCAGAACTATCTGAAGGGCAAGGAACCGACCGAAACGGAATTGAAGGCCGAATACGATTCTGACATCGCCGCGTTGGACAAGACCGAGTACCACGCCCGGCACATTTTGGTTGCGAGCAAGGAACTGGCTGAAGCTGCCATCAAAAAGATCAAGGGCGGCGCAAAGTTTGAAGACGTGGCCAAGGCCGAGTCTACCGACGGCTCCAAAGCCAATGGCGGAGATCTCGGCTGGTTTACGCTTTCGCGCATGGCAAAGCCGTTCGCCGAGGCGGTGAAGGCCCTGAAGAAAGGTGAAATGACCTCCACACCCGTGCAAACGCAATTCGGCTGGCATGTGATCCGGCTCGATGACACCCGCGAAATGGCGCCGCCGCCGTTCGACCAGGTCAAGCAGCAGGTCACCAACGGCATCATCCAGAAGAAACTCCAAGCCTATGCGGAAGGCATGAAGAAAACCGCCAAGATTGACAAGACGCTATAGTTGAGCCGGCGTAGCGGATTCGTTGAATCCGCTACGCATTCAATAGCTTCAGAAACGCCGCCTCATCGAGAACCGGAATGCCGAGCTCCGTGGCCTTCTTCAGCTTCGAGCCCGCTTCCGCCCCCGCCACCACATAGTCGGTTTTTTTCGAAACGCTGCCGGCTACTTTTCCGCCGCGCTGCGCGATCGCCTCCGCCGCCGCATCGCGGCTCATCGCTGCAAGAGTCCCGGTCAACACGAAGGTTTTGCCCGACTGCGCGCCTTTTGCGCTGGCGGCGCTGAGCGCGGGCCAACGGATTCCGGCGGCCAGCAATCGATCGACAACCGCCGCATTGTCGGCATCCTTGAAATAAGCCGCCACCTGTTTGGCAACCACCGGACCTACATCCGGAACCTGCTGGATCTCCTCCTCGGCGGCGCTGCGCAATTGCGCAAGCTCCGGAAAATGCTGCGCAAGCGCCAGCGCAGTTGCCTCGCCCACATCGCGTATGCCAAGCGCGTACAGGAAGCGCGGCAATGTGGTGCGTCTCGCCGATTCGATCGCCGACTGTAATTTCTGCGCGGATTTCTCGCCCATGCGCTCCAGAGTTGCCAATTGCGCCGCTGGCAATGCGAACAAGTCGGCCGGTGTCTTCACCCAATCGCGGTCGACCAGCTGCTCCACGAGCTTGTCGCCGAGGCCCTGAATGTCCATGGCACGGCGCGAGGCGAAGTGTTTGATTTCCTCCTTGCGCTGCGCCGAACAGATACGGCCGCCGGTGCAGCGCGCCACTGCCTGATCGGCCTCGCGCACCACCGGCGAACCGCACACCGGACAACAGGCCGGCAAAGTCACCAGCTCCGCTCCCTCGACTCTGCGCTCCGGCAGCACCCGTGCCACTTCCGGAATCACATCGCCGGCACGTCGAACCACAACCGTATCGCCCACGCGCACATCTTTGCGGGTCAATTCATCCATGTTGTGCAAGGTGGCGTTGCTCACGGTGACGCCGCCGACAAACACCGGCTCGAGTCTCGCCACCGGGGTCAACGCGCCGGTGCGGCCGATCTGAAATTCGATTCCGCGCACCACCGTCAACGCCTCCTCGGCGGGGAATTTGTGGGCTATTGCCCAGCGCGGCGCCCGCGAGATGAAGCCCAATTGCCGCTGCAGGTCGACGTCGTCGACTTTGTACACCACGCCGTCGATTTGATACGGCAGCTGCGAGCGCATCGCGCCCATCTCCCGATAGTATTCAAGGCACCCCTCGATCGATTCTACAACCCGGGACTGCGGACAGATCTTGAATCCCATTTGCCGCAGCTCTTGCAGCATCTCGCTGTGACGCTGCGGCAGGCTGCCGCCTTCGACAACCCCGACCCCGTAGATGAACAGGTCGAGCGGACGCGCCGCCGTCATGCGCGGATCGAGCTGCCGCAGGCTGCCCGCGGCGGCGTTGCGTGGATTGACAAAGCTTTTTTCGCCTCGCGCTATGGCCTCTTCGTTGAAGCGCTTGAAGCCGGCGAGCGGCATGAATACCTCGCCGCGTACCTCCAGTGCGCGCGGCACTTTGCCGGCACGAATCTTCAGCGGCAGCGCCTTGATGGTCTTCAGGTTCTGAGTGATGTCCTCGCCGGTCTCGCCGTCGCCGCGGGTCGCTCCCTGCACGTACACGCCGTTCTCGTAGCGGGCGCTGATCGCCAAGCCATCCAATTTCGGTTCCGCCGAATAACGGATGGATTCAGGGTTGGCGAGGCGTTCATGAATGCGGCGATCGAAGTCGCGCACTTCCTGATCGTTGAAGGCGTTGTCCAAGGATAGCATCGCCACACGGTGCTTTACGGCGCCGAACGCGGAAACCGGCGCGGCACCCACGCGTTGCGTGGGCGAATCGCCGCTCAGCAGCGGCGGATACTGCGTCTCGAGCGCGCGCAGCTCCAGCATCAGCCGATCGTACTCGGCGTCCGGCACCTCCGGATCATCGAGCGCGTGATAGCGGTGGTTATAGCGGTGCAGAAGCTCCCGCAACAAGGCCGCGCGTGCTGCCGCCTGCTTGGGTACACCGGCTGTCTTCTGTGCACACACCGGAGCAAGGCTTAGGAAAGCGCCGCCTGGAAATGCGCAACCTCGTCGCGCATCGCCGCCGCACGCTGCGGCGACAGCGCTATCCCCTTTGAGTCTTGGACCATTCCCGAGAGTTCCTGTGCCAAACCGCGCGCCGCCGCAAGCAGTTCATCGAACGTCAGCAGCGGCTCCACCGGGCCGGGCAGTACGGCAAACAGCGTGACGCCGAGAAATTCCTCAGCCGCCATCCCCGCAACATCGAATGTCCCTGGCTCGACCAAACTCGCGACGCAGAACAGGCTGCGTCCGTCCACGTGCCGGCGATGAAATACCTGGTAGCGGCCATAGGCAAGCCCATGTATTTCGAGCGCCGACAATAACGCCGCTCCCGACCAGCGAGTATCCCCTGCGGCGCATACCCGCACCGTCACGATCTTCTGCTGCTCACTGGAATTGGCAGCCTGCGCGGGCGGCGCGGTGCTTCGGTCAATCGGTTCGGGCACGAGTGTTGGCACACGAGGTGCGGCCTCGCCAAGCGGCGCAATCTTGGGTAACGCCGCAGCAGCCGCCGGCGCGCGCACAGCATCGGCGCTCACCATCATGGGGCCATCCAGAACCGGCACCCGCTCGAATTCGCCGGTGCGGATGCTTAGAGGCTCGAGGGGCGAGACCCATTCGCGGACCTGCGGGGCCGCAACCGGCTCACGCTCGCGCGCCCCGTCCTCGGTGGCCGTTTCACCGCGCTGCGGCTCCTCGCGGCGCGGCTCTTCGCGGCGTGGCGGCTCTTCCCGGCGTAGCGGCTCAGGCGTGGGCGCTGTTTCGCGCAACTGCGCGTTGCCTGGTGCTTGGGCGGAGCGGCGCGCGCCCCACCACCAAATACCGGCGAGCAGCACCAAGCTCAATCCCAACAATATCCAGCGCAGCTCGGCGGCCATATGAGTACGCGCTACATCGCGGCCATGCGCACGGCCTCATCGACATCAACCGCCACCAAGCGCGACACACCCGGCTCGTTCATGGTGACGCCCACCAGCTGCGACGCCATTTCCATGGTGCTCTTGTTGTGAGTGATGAATATGAATTGCACGCTGCGCGACATGTCGCGCACGATGTCGCAAAAGCGGCCGACATTGTTCTCGTCGAGCGGCGCATCGACCTCGTCGAGCAGACAAAATGGCGCCGGGTTCAAGTCAAAAATGGCGAATACCAGCGCGACCGCCGTCAACGCCTTTTCGCCTCCCGACAGCTGGCTGATGGTGCTGTTGCGCTTTCCTGGCGGCCGCGCCATCACCGAGACGCCGGCCACCGCGGTCTCCTCGCCGGTGAGCTCCAAGTAAGCATGGCCGCCGCCAAACAGCCGCGGAAACTTGTCCTTGAGGCCGGTGTTCACCCGGTCGAAGGTATCCTGAAAACGGGTGCGGGTTTCCCGATCGATCTTGCGCATCGCCGATTCCAGAGTCTCCAACGCATCGGTCAAGTCCTTGCATTGCCGATCCAGATACTCCTTGCGCTCGGAGGTTTCCTTGAATTCGCCGATCGCGGCGAGATTGACCTGGCCCAATCGCTCAATCTTGCCCTTGGTTTCCTCGAGCTGCGACTCCCAGCTCTCCACCGTCGCATCTGGGGAAATTTGCGCGAGCAGCGCCGCGAACTCGAAACTCGTGGCTGCAAATTGTTCGGCGACGCCCTCGCGGCGCACCCGCACCTGTTGCGCAGCCAAGCGCGCCTCGTCAAGGCTCGAGCGCGCCTCGTCCAGGCGCTGCTCCACTGCAAGGCGTGCGGCGTCGCGCTCGCGCAATAGGGCGTCGAGCTCGTCGCAGGCAATTTTCGCCGCCTGCAGTTCGGCGTCGATTGCCGATCGCAATTGCAGCGCCTGTTGCAATTGCGATTGTGCGGCTGCCAGCGGCGCGTCGCCGTCCGACAATTGAGTCGCCAGATCGAGGCGCCTTGCCTGCAAATCGTCCAGCTGCTTCTCCACCCGCGACAGCGTCGTGATCAGCGCTGTGTGCGAAGAGCGCCGCGATTCGACTTGCACCGCCAATTCTCGCGCGTGCTGCTGCGCCGCGCCCGCCCCGGTCCTGGCAGCGTTCAACTCCGCGCGCATGCGCTCGCGCTGCTGCTCGAGTTCCTCTCGTTGCGGCTCGAGTGCCACCAGACTGTCGATGGCGATTTCCATCCGGCCCCGTGCGGCGCGCAGTTCGGCTTCGCTGCGCGTAAGCTCGGTGCGCACCATATCCAATTCCGTCTCCAGCTGCGCCAAACGCCGCGCCGCATCCATGGTGCGCGACTGCGCGGAATCGAGCTCCGCGCGGCGATCGACATGTTCGCGGTGCAGACGGTTCAGGTTCGTTTGCAAGCGGTCGCGTAGGTCCTCGTGCTCTCGGACGCGCTCGCGCGTCGCATCGACGCGGCGTTCCAGATCGGCGAGTTCGCCTTCAAGCGCGCTCACCGTCGCGCGGATTTCGCGCAAGCTCTCTTCGCGCTCGATCACGCCGGTGTGCGGGTCCGCGTCCCGCGAGACGCGCAGCCAATCGCTGCCCAGCCAGATGCCGTCGCGCGTCACCACCGATTCGCCGCGGCCGATTTGCCGCTGCAGTCTCAGAGCTTCGGGCAATGTCTCCGCCGTATATACCGCCGACAGCACCGATCCGAGCAGGCTGGCGCCCTGCACCTTCGCCTGCAAAGAAGCGCCGTTGCGCGCCGCGCCGACGCTCTCCGCGGTACTGACCGCCGCCAGGTGGCCGCCATCGAAACTCGCAAGCAAGGCGGCGACGCTGTCGAGACCCTCGACACAAACCGCTTCAAGATACGATCCCAACACGGTCTCGACGGCGCGTTCCCAGCCCTTGTCCACCCGCAGCTGCTGCGCAACCCGAGGCTGCGCATCGAGGGACTGGGACTTGAGCCACTGCGTCACTTTGCCGGCCGCTTTGCCGAGCGCCGCCTGCTGCAGCGCCTCGGTCGAGACCTGCTCGCCCTGCGCCTGCTGCAGGCGCGCGCGCAGCGCGTTGAGCGCCTGGCTTTGTTCGCGTTCCAGATCGCGGGCTGCCACGATCTCGCCGAGCAATCCTTGGAGCTCCGTCGCAGCCCTCTCGCGTAGCTCGCGCGCGATCTCGGCGCGCTGCGTCAACTCCTCCAAAGCCACCTGCGGCTGCAGTTGCGCGGACTCCGCCCGCTCCGTCTCCTGGCGTTCCTGCTGCTGCAGCAGGCGCCGCTGCTGACTTTCCAATTGCTCGATGCGCGCACGTTCCACTTGGGTCTCGCGCTGGCCGTGCGCGACCGCCTGGGCGTGGGAATCCCACGACTGCTGCCATTCGGTGAGCGCGTGCTCGCAGCTCTGCAGCGCATGCGTGGCAATTCGTTCCGCCTCGTGCGCGGCATCCAGGCCGGGCACCATGATCGTGAGCTCTTGCGACAGCGATTCAATCTGGCTGCGGTCGCGCTGCACGACGGCGTTAAGCTCGGCAGCCTGGGAATCGACCTGTTCCAGATCCGACCGCTGCCGCTGCCGCAATTCGCGCGTGTACTCGATGCTTTGTTCAATCCGCGTGACCTCGGCGCCGGCCTCGTAGTAGCGGGCCTGTATGGCACTGAGCTGGTCGGCTTTTGCGGTTTGATCGGCGCGAACGCTTTCGATCTGCGACTCGGCGGCGCGCAGATCCGCGAGCACGCCCTGCATCGCGGTTTCGCTGGCCGATGCCGCGGCGGCGCGCACGCCCGCCTCGACATCGAGACTCTGCAAGCGCAGAGCCAGCGCCTCGGCAAGCAGCCTGCGCTCTTCTTCTTTGAGCGTCTGATAGCGCCTCGCCGTGGCCGCCTGGCGCTGCAGGTGGCGAATCTGCTTTTCCACTTCTTCGCGCAAATCGTTGAGCCGGTCCAGATTCTCGCGCGTATGCCCGATACGGCTCTCGGTTTCGCGGCGCCGTTCCTTGTAGCGCGAGATGCCGGCGGCCTCTTCCAGGAACGCCCGCAGATCGTCCGGGCGCGCCTCGATGACGCGTGA
>DATMKO010000460.1:0-9263 GCA_035571175.1 Steroidobacteraceae bacterium
GCCAACCTGGCGGCCGCGAAACCAGCTGAACGGCGCCCCATCGGGATGCGTGTAGGGGTTCTCGAGGTCGTTGACGAAGAATTTGTACCCGAGCTCGTCGCAGGGGTAGCAGTCGGTTTGGATCGGGCGCTCGCGCTTCAACGGCGTGCGATCGCCCCAACCGCGAAACCGGACCTCGTAGGGTTGTACGTGCTCGACAAAATCCTTGGCGGGGTCGATGGGGCCTCCGGCCTCGAGCACCAGAGTCTTGAGGCCCGCCTGCGTCAGTTCCTTGGCAGCCCAACCACCGGTGATGCCGGATCCGACCACGATCGCGTCAAATTCGTACTGCTGTTTCATGTGACGGTCGGCGCCATCGGCACGTTGGGGTCATAGCGCCCGGGCACGACCACAACCTTGAGAATGTCGGTTTGCACCGGTTTGCTGGTGAAGTAGCCCACGATGACCAGCTCCTTGAGGCGCGCGTAGCCGCGCTGGGCCGGTGTGGGGTCCTTGGCTACAACGGCTGCATCGAGACTCGCAATCACGGCTGCGAGTGCGCTGCCTTTGAGAGCGGAAACACGTGCGCCCGATGTGACCTGCGCAAAATCGTCGATGGCGTCCAGGTCAGCCCGGAAGCTTGAGCGCTGGGCGTCGGAGAAATACCCGGCAACCACCACGTCGATCCATGCCGGCACGCCGACGTCGGTCGCGCTCGGCGTTTCACTGCGCGGCAGGATGACGTCGGCGATCGCGCCGACCACGCCGGCATGGGCGGTACCGAGACCTGGCGTGGGCTTCTCGGTGCCGGCGGCGACCGCGCTCCAGGCGGATTCCGCGAAGCCGGGCACCAAACTTAAGAGCAAACCACCCTGTGCCAGGTTGTGAATGAGGGTGCGACGATCAATCTTTGTTGTATTGGGCATTCGCTCGCTCGCTGATACGCACCAATGGCGCCCTCGACCTCAATCTGGCACAGAATGGGGTGCGTTGTCGACTTGAGGGCGATGGTCACGTTCGGGCCCGCAGCAAATATATAATGATGACTCGTCAAACGATCGGGCGGGTTGGCGTGCGGCCCACATCCCAAGGAATTACCGTGAACAGCAAAGGCTCGGCAATTTTGAAAATCGATTCCCCCACGCGACTCTCGGTCGAGCTGGGCGACGGCGAATCTTATGCGGTTCATCCCCTGTGGCTGCGCGAGCGCTCGCCCGACGCGTCCAGCATGGACCTGCTGACCGGTCAAAGATTGCACGATCCGTCGGATCTCGATCTCGACTTGCGCCTGGTGTCGGTGGAGGAGTCGGCTCCGGGTCAATTCAGGGTCAAGTTCAGCGACGGGCACCAGACCCAATTTTCCGCCGGCGACATTCTCGCCGAGGCGGCCATGCCGCCGGGAGATCTGGATTGTCCGGCCGTGACGGTTTGGGACGGCACGCTGAAGGATCTGCCGCGGGCGCAATGGCGCAATCGGCCCACCGATGATGAGCTCCTCGATTGCACCGAACGCTTTTTGCAATATGGATTCATCATATTCAGCGGCGTTCCCAGCGTCGACCAGGAGGTACTGCGGGCGGCGTCCGTCTTTGGATTCACTCGCGAAACGAATTTCGGCGCTTTTTTCAATGTGCGCTCCGAGCCCAATGCCAGCGATCTGGCCTACACGTCATTGCATCTGGATCCGCATACGGACAATCCCTATCGATCGCCGGTACCCGGAGTGCAGCTGCTGCATTGTCTTGCGAACGAAACCAGCGGCGGCCTGTCGACGCTGGTCGATGGAATCGCCGTGGGCGAGGCGCTTCGCGCCCGCGATCCGGAGGCATTTCATGTGCTCAGCACCACGCCGGTGCGATTTCGCTATCGCGACCCGGCCACTGAACTGGTCGCCAGCGCGCCTCCGATCGAACTCGACGTCAGCGGCAAGGTAAAGACGATCCACTTCAGTCCGCGGCTGGATTTTGTTCCTCTGCTTCCACCGCCGCAGCTGACTGCCTATTACCGGGCGCGGCGCCTGTTCGACCACATGCTGCGATCGACCGAGTTCGAGATTCGATTTCTTCTGCAGCGTGGCGACCTGGTGATGTTCGACAACTGTCGGCTACTACACGGGCGCACGAGTTTCGATCCTGCACAGGGCCTCCGGCACTTGCAGGGCTGCTACATTGACATCGACGGACCGCGCAGCCTGTACCGGGTTCTACGTCGGCGCCTGCCATCGAGGAGTGCATCCAAATGAGTTCGCTAGTCAGCTTCACACGTATGGAGGACGGCAGCAAAGAGGACTACGAGCTGTTGGACCGTTCTGAACGAGAATATGCGCGCCATCTTCCCTTCAATCTGCTGGCGGCGCTGCTGAAGCTCGATCACTCCCTCGAGGGCTATCCGGTGAGCCGTCTAGAGCACTCCTTGCAAGCGGCGAGCCGCGCAATGCGCGATGGTGCGGACGACGAACTGATCGTGGCC
Organism: Steroidobacteraceae bacterium; assembly: GCA_035571175.1. Classification (GTDB taxonomy): domain Bacteria; phylum Pseudomonadota; class Gammaproteobacteria; order Steroidobacterales; family Steroidobacteraceae; genus Bog-1198. The sequence goes on from DATMKO010000460.1 coordinate 2,449, forward strand.
GCTCTTTTGCATGACATTGGCGATGAACTGGCGCCCTACAACCACACGGAGATCGCGGCGGGGATTCTCCGCCCGTACGTCCGTCCGGAAGTGACATGGATCGTCGAACAGCATGGGCTGTTTCAAAACTACTACTACGTGCATTTCCGGGGCGGCAACCGCAATGAACGCGACAAATTTGTTGGGCACCCGTGGTACGCAGCCTGCAAGGCTTTTTGCGCCAACTGGGACCAGTGCTCCTTCGACCCCGCTTACCCCTCGCTGCCGCTGGCAGCCTTCGAGCCCCTGGTGCATAAAATCTTTGGCCGCAACCCGCACGATCCGCGATATCTGATCAACACGTAGGAATCACCATGCACAGCTACCTGTTGGCCCCGATAATGGCGCTGGTTCTATGGACGTTTGTCATGTGCGCGTGGCTCTACGCCACGCGCATTCCCGCGATCAGCCGGCTGAAAATCTCGCTCGATCCGCAGCGCCCGGCCGAGGAGTTTCACAAGCAACTGCCGGCCCACGTGCGCTGGAAAGCCGACAACTACAACCATCTGCTGGAACAGCCGACTCTTTTCTATGCGGTGACGCTCACACTGGCACTGCTCGGGGCGGACGGGGACTTGAATATTTGTCTGGCATGGCTCTATGTAGGCCTGCGAGTGATTCACAGTCTCGTGCAGGCGACCATAAATATTATTTTGCTGCGCTTCGCCATCTTCATGACCGCGACACTGGTGCTGCTGCTCATGTCCATACGCGCGGCGCTGATCGTGTTCTAAAAACAAAGGCGGTACTTCTTCGAAGGGGGCGGTATGTTCAAGAAACCTGCAATGGGTGGCGAGCTGCGGTTCGATCGTCGGCAAATTTTGCGTTTGGGCGCAGGTGCCGCCCTGACCTCCATGGTCGGCGGCTGGGCGCGGGCGGCAATTGACGCAACCGCCGTCACGCCGGTGGTAAAAACCAGCAACGGTCCGATAGTCGGCTACGTCACCGACGGCATTCAAACTTTTCGCGGCGTGCGCTACGGCGCGCCGCCGCTGGGCGCGCTGCGCTTCATGCCGCCGCGAAAACCGGATCCTTGGAAGAGTCCGGCAGCATGCTTGTATTATCAGCACTCCGCGATGCAGCTGACCACCGGTGGCTCCGCAGTGAGCTACCCCGGGACCGTTGGGCCCGCATTGTTTCAGGTCATGGAAGCGCCCGAGGACATCGTGCGGCAAAGCGAGGACTGCCTGTTCCTCAACGTCTGGACTCCGCATCTCTCGGGTACCAAGCCGCGGCCGGTGATGGTGTGGTTCCACGGCGGCGGATTCAACTATGGTTCCGGCAGCTGGTCGGTCTACGATGGACACAATCTGGCAAAGAATCACGATGTCGTCGTCGTGACGGTCAATCATCGCCTGAATGCATTCGGATACCTGTATTTGGGCGACGCCGGGGATCCCGCATCGGGCAACGTCGGGATGCTGGACTTGGTCGCGGTGCTCGAGTGGGTGCGTGACAACATCGGCGAATTCGGCGGCGATCCGGGCAATGTTACCGTCTTCGGGCAATCCGGCGGCGGCGCCAAGGTGTCGGCCATTCTCGCGATGCCGGCCGCCAAGGGGCTGGTGCATCGCGCCATCATCGAAAGCGGACCCGGTCTGCGCGGCGCCACCAAGGAGGCAGCGCTTAGCGCGACCAAGACCGTGATGAAGACTTTGGGCGTGCTCGATGTCAAGGCGCTGCAAGAGATAGCGGCGGACAAATTGCTGGCTGCCGCAGCCAGCAGCGAGAATCCAGGTGTGCTGCGTTGGGGACCGGTGGTGGATGGCGTGGCGCTGCCCGCCCATCCGTTCGATCCGGTGGCGCCGGCGCAATCGGCGGAAGTACCGGTGATGATCGGCTGCACCAAGGACGAGGCAACTTTGTACAACGTCGGGTTGCCTTGGTGGGGCAAGCTCACAGAGTCCGAGCTGGCTGATAAGTTGAAGCCGCAGTTCGGTGAGAAGACCGACAAGCTGATTGCGGCCTTCCGCAAGATGCGGCCGACCGACTCGCCGAGCTACCTGTACACGGACGTGGCGAGCGCAGCATTCGCGTTCATGGGTTCGATCACTTTGGCGGAACGCAAGGCCGACCAGCATGCGGCACCGGTCTACATGTACGTCTGGGAATGGGGCGCCCCGGTCGACAACGGCATCATGCGCGCGCCGCACACGATGGAAATCCCGTTCGCATTCGACAATGTCGACAAGGGCCCGATCCTGCTCGGCACCGCCGAATCGACCAAGACGCTCGCCCGGCAAACCAGCAGCGCGTGGACCGCCTTTGCGCGATCCGGCAACCCTAACCAGGGCAGCGTGGGATTACCGCACTGGCCGCCCTACGATGCGCAAACCCGCGCGACCATGATGTTCGATTTGAAGAGTCGCATCGAAGCCGATCCGTACGGCGAGGTGCGCAAAATCATGCGCAGCTGAAAGTTGTACTCACCAATGCCGAAACGCGCAGTGCGCGGCATCCTGTTGGCGGCGGCCCTCGCTGCGCAATCCTTGAGTTTCGGCGTCCACGCCCGTGACACTGCGCCGGCCGACATGGTGCTGATGAACGGGCAGCTCATCACCGTCGCGCCTAATGATCGGGTGGCGCAGGCGCTCGCGATCCGCCATGGACGGATAATAAGGGTGGGCTCCGATAAAGAAGTACAGCGGTTGATCGGCCTTAAGACCACCGTCATCGATCTGCATGGAAGAGCGGCGACCCCGGGGCTGATCGACGCCCATGCGCACGTGCTCAACACGGGTTTGGTCGAGCTTTTCGAAATCGACTTGAGCCATGCGGCGAGCATCAGCGAGATCACCGGTGCGCTCGCCATACGAGCGGCGAAGGCCCGACCAGGTGAGTGGGTCGTGGGGTCCGGCTGGGATGAAGGCAAGCTTGTGGAGCGCCGCTATCCAACCGCCGAAGAGCTGGATACGGCAGCGCCGGACAATCCGGTATGGCTCGAGAACGGCACAGGACACTACGGCGTGGCCAACTCAGCAGCGCTCAAGCTGGCGGGGATTGACGCGAAGACCGCTGCAGCGCCGGCGGGCACGATCGAGCACTACGCCGACGGCAGGCCCACCGGTGTGCTCAAGGAGACTGCGGCGGCATTGGTGACCCGGCTCATTCCGGAAACGACATTCGAGCAGCGCCGCGAGGCCATCAAGCACATGCTGCATCGCCTGCACGCCGAGGGCATGACGGGCTTCAAGGATCCGAATATTTTTCAATCCGACTGGCCCGCATATCGCAGTCTCGCCGCGCAAGGGGCGCTCGACGCCAATGTCTGCGTCTTGTTCTCGACCGGCAATACCATGGAGGAGGCCAGGGAGACGCTGCGCTGGATACGCGCCGCGCAAGATGAGGTGGCGGCACTGGCGCACAGCTCGCTGCGCGTCTGCGGCGCCAAGATCTTCATGGACGGCAGCGGCGCTGCGCCCACGGCCTGGATGTACCAGGAGTGGAACCGGAACCGCACGGAGGTGGCCGTGGGCAATCGCGGCTATCCGCAAATCGATCCGGCCATTTTTCGCCAGCAGGTCCACCTCTTCGTTGACGCCGACGTGGGCATTGGCGTTCACGCGATTGGTGATCGCGCCATCGACTGGGTGGTCGACAGCTTCGCCGAGGCGCTTGCGCAGCACCCGCGCAAGGGCTTGAGGCTCAGCATCATCCACGCCAATACGCCGACCGATCACGCAATCAGTGTCATGGCGGAACTTCAGAAGCGCTATGACTCAGGTATTCCCGAGAGCCAGGCCGGCTTCACCTGGTGGATAGGCGACATCTACGCCGCCAATCTGGGGCCCGAACGCAGCCTGCGGTTGAATCCGTTTCACAGCTACCTTCAGCACGGAGTGATCTGGGCGGGAGGTTCCGACTCGCCTGTTACCCCGATCGAAGCCCGCTACGGCCTCTGGGCGTCGATCGCTCGTGAGACCCTGAAAGGCACCTTCGGCAAGACTCCGTTCGGAATTCAGGAGGCCGTCGACATTCATGCCGCCCTGCGATCCTACACCGCCTGGGCCGCGCGCCAGATCAACGCGGACCTGGATGCGGGTTCGCTCGAAGTCGGCAAGTCGGCGGACATCGCGGTCTGGGATCGCAATCCCTACATGATTCCGGCGGCAGCATTGAAGGACATGGTTTGCGACATGACCATTTTTCGGGGCCGGATCGTGTTTAGGCGCAACGAGAACGCCGCTCCAAACTAGACGCGGCGGGTGTATGGTATGCGCCAGCCGGCAGGCGGGTCACCAGGGGAAGCAAGTATATGTCGGTACTGATCATTGGCCTGGTCCTGTTCCTCGGCATCCACTCAATTTCCATTTTTGCGCCCGGTTTGCGCGAGCGGCTCCGCAGCCGCATGGGCGATGGCCCGTGGAAGGGTGTCTATAGTCTCGTTTCGTTGCTCGGCTTCGTTTTGATCATTTACGGCTTTGGATTGGCGCGCCAATCGCCGGTGGCGTTGTACACGCCGCCGGCGTGGATGCATCATTTGACCGCGCTTTTGATGCTACCGGTGTTCCCGCTGTTGATTGCGGCGTATCTGCCGGGGCGCATCAAGACTGCAACGAAGCATCCGATGTTGGCCGCCGTTAAATTCTGGGCCTTTGCGCATTTGTTGGCCAACGGCATGTTGGCCGACGTGCTGCTGTTCGGCGGTTTTCTGGCGTGGGCGGTCATGGATCGCATCTCATTGAAGAAGCGGCCGCAGAATTTGCGGACGGCGCCGCCGGGGCGCTTCAACGACGCCATTGCCGTCGTCGCGGGGCTGCTGCTGTATGTGATTTTCATCGGCTGGGCGCATGTCCGGCTGTTCGGTGTCTCGCCGCTCGGCTGAGCGTGCGGGCCTGGCGAAGCTTGCAGCCTCTCACAGGATTCAAACCAGCTCGATCTCGATGAATCTAAACTCGAAGGCGTTGGCGTTAATGACATTGTGCGCGACGCCAGCGGCGCGCGCATAGGACACGCCGGTCTCGAGGCGAACCTCCCGCGCGCCGGACGGTTCTTCCAATCGCAATGCCCCGCTGGTCAGCGGCACGACGACATAGTCGTGGGCGTGCACGTGATGACCCGTTTCGGCGCCGGGAGCAAAGCGCCACTCGGTGACGACTACGCGATCATTCCGGACTTGCACGAGAGACGTGGCTTTCATGGCGTCAACGCTGCACGAACACGACTAGAAGCCACACGGACGCCGTCACGGTTATCAAAGCCGTCGCCATTGGCATGCTGCCCCCTTTTGTGCCGAAATCGTAAGTCCCATCAGCGGCGCGGACAGGTGCTGTTTCTCGTCGTCACATCGAACTGCACCGGTTTATCGGTACGCGGAAATATCGCCATTGCGGCGTAGTGTCCCGCTTCCGGTTCGGCCGGGCAGACCACAGGGCCGGCCACCGTGACGTGGACGCGGATTTCGTTGGGCATATCGGTGATGGAATCGAATTTCACCTCATACGGTCCATTTGTTTTGTAGCCGGCATTGGCAATGAGCAAGGTGTACTGCTCGAAATCGACTGTGGGCAGCTCCTCGGGCACCTCCCGCAGATTGTTCACCCACGTGTTCCAATCCCGCGTTGATCGGATCACGGCGTTGGAGTGGCTATCCGAAATATTCAGATTCTGCGGCACGGTCAGGACCCGGAATTCGATTTTGCCCTCTTGCGCCGCCGCGATCGCCGCGAGCATCGAAATGAGCAGTGAAATTCCCAGCAGTCTTAGCGCCTTCGGCTTGCGATTCGCTGGCGGGGTGCGGTGGATGAAGTCCATGGTGTTCTCTTTTTTGCCAGTTTGCACCCAAACGCGTTGGCCGGTCAAAACCGCCGCAGGAGGGTGAGCGTCGCGCCATCGAACTCGGCGCGAAAAAAAATCTTCAGCACGTCGAGGAAGATCTGATTGTCGGGCGCCGCGTGCGCGAACAGAGTCATCGAGGAGTGAAACTTCAGGTCATCGGGATAGGACAGAATATCCTCGATCGGGGACCCTTTCATCGCGGTGACCAGCCGCGTGCACTCGCGCAGCCGGGGCCCAAGAATGGGATGATCCAGATACGCCTTGGCCTCGTCGAGCGACGCAATGGCATACGTTTGCGCCATCGCGCTGCGGCCCAAGCCTTGAATCTGCGGGAAGATGTACCAGATCCAATGGCTCTGCTTGCGGCCGGCTTTCAGCTCGTTCACCGCCCGCGTATACGAGGCGCGCTGCGCATCGATGAAGCGCTGCAGGTCGTAGGGATCCGAACTCGTCATGGCGCCTGTAGCGCGATTCGAAGCACGAACATGGGTCCGAAACTTCCCTGTTGAGTCGCAACCCGCTTGAACCCCAGCTTTTCGAGTATGCGGCACGAAGCAGCGTTCGCCTCGTCAACGCTGGCGAGTAGTTGCGTGAATCCTCGGCTGCGCGCACAGGCGATCGAAGCGCGCGCCATCTCGGTGGCGTAGCCTAGGCCGCCGAAGCGCTCAAACAGCGCGTACACCAGCTGCGGCTCCGGATCAATCGACGCGATTGCCATGAGTCCGCAAAATCCGACCAGTTCATCGGTCGCGGCCTCGCTGGCCAGCCAAAGCCCGACGCCGCGCCGACCAAATAAGCATTGACTTTCCCGCACGCGCTCCTCGCTCCATTCCCGTGGCAACAGATTGCCGTCCATGAGATAGCGGCGGACATGCTCATCGCGCACGAGGCTGTGGAAGCGATCGAGATTCTCAGGCGCCACGGGGGCGTATCGCAGCCTGTCGGAAAGCATACCAGGCAATCTATCACCTGGCGTTTTCGGCCGGTAGCGCGCAACT